>NZ_WKEE01000100.1:0-7460 GCF_021605635.1 Stenotrophomonas sp. PA-6-5C | reverse complement strand
ACGCCCGCACCCGATGACCGACTCCGCCCCCCAGCTTCCTGCCCGCATCCTCGATGGCCGCCGTATCGCCGAGGACCTGCTCGACAGCCTGAAGGTGCGGGTCGACGCCCGTGTTGCCGCCGGTGGCAGCCGCCCGGGCCTGGCCGTGGTGCTGGTGGGTGGCGACCCGGCCTCGACCGTGTACGTGCGCAACAAGCGCCGCGCCGCCGAGAAGGTCGGCATCGAGGCCTATGACTACGATCTGCCGGCCGGCACCACCGAGGCCGAGCTGCTCGACCTGATCGACCAGCTCAACGCCGACCCGAAGATCAACGGCATCCTGATCCAGCTGCCGCTGCCGGGCATTCCCGATGCGCGCCGGCTGATCCAGCGCATCGACCCGCGCAAGGACGTGGACGGCTTCCACCCGGAAAACGTCGGCCACCTGGCCCTGCGCGAGTTCGGCCTGCGCCCCTGCACCCCGCGTGGCATCACCACGCTGCTGGGCCACACCGACCAGCCGGTGCGCGGCCGCAACGCCACCATCGTCGGCGTCAGCAACCACGTTGGCCGGCCGATGGGCCTGGAGCTGCTGATTGCCGGCTGCACCGTGACCAGCTGCCACAAGTTCACCCCCAAGGACGTGCTGGAACAGGCCGTGCGCAATGCCGACATTCTGGTGGTGGCGGTGGGTCGCCCGGGCATCGTGCCGGGCGAGTGGGTGAAGCCGGGTGCGGTGGTGATCGACGTCGGCATCAACCGGTTGGATGACGGCCGGTTGGTGGGCGACGTTGGATTCAAGGCAGCTGCGGAGCGGGCGAGCTGGATCACCCCGGTTCCGGGCGGCGTGGGCCCGATGACCGTGGCCACGTTGATGCAGAACACGCTGGAAGCGGCGGAAGCCGGGGTTTGACCGGCTGGGCTGCTTGCGGTGGGGTTTGGTAGCGCCGGGCCATGCCCGGCGGATTGTTGCGGCGCCGCTGCGCTCGCCGGGCATGGCCCGGCGCTACCGGGGCCGCGTCGACGCCCCGTAATTCCCGCCGGTCCGCATGACCCGCTCCTGGTAGGTGCCAACCTTGGTTGGCACACATCTGACGGGGCCGTTGCCCTAGCTGGGGTCCGGATGCCGGACGGTTCGTGCCAACCAAGGTTGGCACCTACCAAGGGCGGTGCGCCCGCGCGACACTGTGTCGCAGCATTGCCTGTTTCCGGCCACCAAAATTACTGTTCTTGGTCGCCAAAACAGGGTAAAATGTCGCGCTTCCCCACATCTCGGGTATGCCGATGCTGCGCATCCAGGCTGAAGCTCTCACCTACGACGACGTCTCGCTCGTCCCCGCTCATTCGACCATCCTGCCCAAGGACGTCAACCTTGAAACGCGGTTGACGCGCGACCTGAAGCTCAAGCTTCCGATCCTGTCCGCGGCCATGGACACCGTCACCGAAGCACGCCTGGCCATCGCCATGGCACAGCTGGGCGGCATGGGCATCATCCACAAGAACCTGAGCGTGGAGCAGCAGGCCGCTGAAGTGGCCAAGGTCAAGAAGTTCGAGGCCGGCGTCATCCGCGACCCGATCACCGTCGGTCCGGAAACCACCATCCGCGACGTGCTGGCCCTGACCCAGGCGCACAACATCTCCGGCGTGCCAGTGGTGGGCAGCGACGGCCTGCTGGCCGGCATCGTGACCCATCGCGACATGCGCTTCGAGACCGAGCTGGACGATCCGGTCCGCCACATCATGACCAAGAAGGATCGCCTGATCACGGTCAAGGAAGGCGCCGCGTCGGATGAAGTGCTGCAGCTGCTGCACCGCAACCGCATCGAAAAGGTGCTGGTGGTCAACGATGATTTCGCCCTGCGTGGCCTGATCACCGTCAAGGACATCCAGAAGAACACCGACTTCCCGAACGCTGCCAAGGACATCGCCACCCGCCTGCTGGTCGGCGCCGCCGTCGGCGTGGGCGGCGATACCGATCGCCGCGTGGAAGCGCTGGTCGCTGCCGGCGTGGACGTGATCGTGGTTGATACCGCGCACGGCCATTCGCAGGGCGTGCTGGACCGCGTCAGCTGGGTCAAGAAGAACTTCCCGAACGTGCAGGTCATCGGCGGCAACATCTGCACCGGTGAAGCCGCGCTGGCGCTGCTGGACAGCGGCGCGGACGCAGTGAAGGTCGGCATCGGCCCGGGCTCGATCTGCACCACCCGCGTGGTGGCCGGCGTGGGCGTGCCGCAGATCACCGCGATCGACCTGGTAGCCGAAGCGCTGCAGGACCGCATCCCGCTGATCGCCGACGGTGGCATCCGTTACTCCGGCGACATCGGCAAGGCGCTGGCCGCCGGTGCCTCCACCATCATGATTGGTGGCCTGCTGGCCGGCACCGAGGAATCGCCGGGCGAAACCGAGCTGTTCCAGGGCCGTTCGTACAAGAGCTACCGCGGCATGGGTTCGTTGGCCGCGATGGAGAAGGGGTCCAAGGACCGCTACTTCCAGGACGCCGCCACCGCCGACAAGCTGGTGCCGGAAGGCATCGAAGGCCGCGTGCCGTACCGCGGCCCGGTGGGCGGCATCATCCACCAGCTGATGGGCGGCCTGCGCGCCACCATGGGCTACGTGGGCTGCGCTACTGTCGAGGACATGCGCAGCAAGCCCAAGTTCGTGAAGATCAGCGGCGCCGGCCAGCGTGAGAGCCACGTCCACGACGTGACGATCACCAAAGAGCCGCCGAACTACCGCTCCTGATGCGGGACGAGCAAAGAGGAACGAGGAAGCTGATTCCCGTTCCTCTTTCTCCATCTGCCGCTGAAAAATCTGACGTTTTCGTTTTCCCTACTGCATTGCCGGGGCGCCATGACCAACATCCATAACGACAAGATCCTCATCCTCGATTTCGGCGCGCAGTACACGCAGCTGATTGCCCGCCGCATCCGCGAGCTGGGCGTCTACTGCGAAATCTGGGCGTGGGACCACAACCCGGCCGAGATCGCGGCGTTCGGCGCCAAGGGCATCATCCTGTCCGGTGGCCCGGAATCGACCACGTTGCCGGGCGCGCCCGCCGCGCCGCAGGAAGTGTTCGACAGCGGCCTGCCGATCTTCGGCATCTGCTACGGCATGCAGACCCTGGCCGCGCAGCTGGGCGGTGCCACCGAAGCAGCTGACCAGCGCGAGTTCGGCCACGCCGAAGTGAACGTGATCAACCCGGATGCGCTGTTCAAGGGCCTGAGCGACCACGGTGGCGAGCCGAAGTTGAACGTCTGGATGAGCCACGGCGACCACGTCTCCGTTGCGCCGCCGGGCTTCACCATCACCGCCACCACCGACCGCATTCCGGTGGCCGCCATGGCCAACGAAGAAAAGCGCTGGTACGGCGTGCAGTTCCACCCGGAAGTGACCCACACCCTGCAGGGCCAGGCGCTGCTGCGCCGCTTCGTGGTGGACGTGTGCGGCTGCCAGACCCTGTGGACCGCCGCCAACATCATCGACGACCAGATCGCCCGCGTGCGCGAACAGGTGGGCGATGACGAGGTGATCCTGGGCCTGTCCGGTGGCGTCGATTCTTCCGTGGTGGCCGCGCTGCTGCACAAGGCCATCGGCGAGAAGCTGACCTGCGTGTTCGTGGATACCGGCCTGCTGCGCTGGCAGGAAGGCGACCAAGTGATGGCGATGTTTGCCGAGCACATGGGCGTAAAGGTGGTGCGCGTGAATGCCGCCGACCGTTACTTCAGCGCGCTCGAAGGCGTGAGCGACCCGGAAGCCAAACGCAAGATCATCGGCAACCTGTTCGTTGAGATCTTCGACGAAGAGTCGAACAAGCTGAAGAACGCCAAGTGGCTGGCGCAGGGCACCATCTACCCGGATGTGATCGAGTCGGCCGGCAGCAAGACCGGCAAAGCGCATGTGATCAAGAGCCACCACAACGTGGGCGGCCTGCCGGAGCACATGAAGCTGGGCCTGGTGGAGCCGCTGCGCGAGCTGTTCAAGGACGAAGTGCGCCGCCTGGGCGTTGAGCTGGGCCTGCCGCGCAGCATGGTCTACCGCCATCCGTTCCCGGGCCCGGGCCTGGGCGTGCGTATCCTGGGCGAAGTGAAGCGCGAATACGCCGAGCTGCTGGCCAAGGCCGACGCCATCTTCATCGACGAGCTGCGCAAGGCGGATCTGTACGACAAGACCAGCCAGGCGTTTGCCGTGTTCCTGCCGGTGAAGTCGGTGGGCGTGGTGGGCGACGCGCGGGCTTATGAGTGGGTGATTGCGTTGCGTGCGGTGGAGACGATTGACTTCATGACCGCGCACTGGGCGCATCTGCCGTATGAGTTCCTGGGGACGGTTAGCAACCGGATCATCAATGAGTTGCGGGGGGTGTCGAGGGTTGTTTATGACATCTCGGGGAAGCCGCCGGCTACTATTGAGTGGGAGTGAATTGACGTCCTTCGAGGACTATCGCCAGCTATCGAAAAACTGACGTAACGTGTTGATTTAGAAGAAAATACGTCGCAACAGCTATCGGTAGCTATCGCCGGCCAGCAGAAAAAGTTGACGGTAGAGCTGACGGTAAAAATCGAGGCCGGATTAAGACACTCTCGTTCACTATTCAGACTTTTACCGTCTTTGACGGTAAAAGCCTTCTCGGGAAAGCTTGTTTCATGGGGCTTTCCGGGCATCAGCAGGTCTCCAGGTCCCTGACGGTAAAACCTGACGGTAAATCCGTCACATGCCGGAGGAAACCTCGATGCTGACCGACGCCGCACTACGTAATTTCAAGCCTAAGTCCAAGATTTATAAGACTTCTGACCGAGACGGGATGTACGTGACGGTATCGCCTGGCGGAACGATCACGTTCCGCTACGACTACCGGCTCCACGGCCGCCGCGAGACACTGACCCTCGGACGCTATGGCCCTGGTGGCATCTCGCTGGCAATGGCGCGCGAACTGCTGCTGGACGCGCGCAAAGCCGTTCTCAAGGGTGTCTCGCCCGCGCTGGAAAAGCAGCGTGAGAAACGCCGGGTGGTCGCCATCAAGACCTTCGGCGCGGCGATGGAGACGTGGCTGGCCAACGCAAGGCTGGAGCGGTGAAGCATGTGCTCCAAAGGATCGTCGTTGTTGAGGATGGTTTCTTCCATGGAGGGATGGTAGGACGGTCGTGCGTCCCCGGCCAAGCAGACATGGCCGGTCGCGCTGTCGTGCTTCGCATTGAACCGCCTGCGGCGTCTCGCCCCTGATGGGCTTCCATCGTTCCCTCGCTCCGCTCGGCTGACGCCGCCGGCCCTGATTCCTAGATCCGGGCCTGCGCGCTTCGCTTGCCGTGCGGTCGGCGTGTCGAGGGGCCGTTGCCATGTCCAGCCGTCTCCCCTGACTTCATCACCTTCACCGCGACTGTAGCCCGCGCCCGTGTGCCGTCAAGGCGCGCAGGGCCGTGTCCTCGGCTGCGCCTGCGGGCCGCACCAACCCTGCGCTTGCCTCCTTGACGGCACCCGTTCGCGCGCTCCTGACCGTCGCGGGCGATGAACTCAGGAAAGACGGTGGCAACAGGGCCAACCGGGTTCCTCGTGCCGACCGCACCGAACAGCCGAAAGGCTGGGCTTCCGAATCTAGGAATCCGGTGTGCGGTGTGAACAGCAAACCCTTTTTTCTTTGTCAGGAGAAATGCCATGCAACTCGCATCCCGCTTCGCTTCCCGTTCCCCGGTGCTGCGTTCGGAACGTCCCTTGTCCGACGACCAAATCCGGGCCGTGGCCCCGTCCATCTTCGCGGACGCCCCGCACGAAAGCCGCTCCGAGCGATACAGCTACATCCCCACCGCGACCGTGCTGCAAGAACTGCGCGGGGAAGGTTTCGAGCCTTTCATGGTGACGCAAACCCGCGTGCGCCACGACGACCGCCGCGACTACACCAAGCACATGATCCGGCTGCGCCACGCCAGCCAGATCAACGGCCGCGAGGCCAACGAAATCATCCTACTGAACTCCCATGACGGCACCAGCAGCTATCAGATGCTGGCCGGGATGTTTCGTTTCGTTTGCAGCAATGGCCTTGTCTGCGGCGATACCGTGGCCGACGTGCGCGTGCCTCACAAAGGCGACGTGGCTGGACAGGTGATCGAAGGCGCATACGAAGTCCTGCACGGCTTCGACCGGGCGCAGGAATCCCGCGATGCCATGCGCGCTATCACGCTGGACGCAGGGGAATCGGAAGTGTTCGCCCGCGCTGCGCTGGCGTTGAAGTACGACGAGAACAAGCCCGCGCCCATCACGGAATCGCAAATCCTGATGCCGCGCCGCCATGACGACGACCGCCGCGACCTGTGGAGTGTGTTCAACCGCACGCAGGAGAACTTGACCAAGGGCGGACTGTCCGGGCGAAGCGCCAACGGACGCCGCCAGCAAACCCGCCCCGTTCAAGGCATTGACCAAAACGTGCGCCTGAACCGCTCCCTGTGGCTGCTGGCCGATGGCCTGCGCCAGTTGAAAGCCTGAATCCCCACGCGGCAGGGGCAGGCAGCAGCCCTTGCCGCTTCTCTCGCTGCTGCATCCCTAACCGCAAGGAGTTATCACCATGAACGCCGTACTCAAAACCGAAACCGTCGCCATCGAAGCCGCCGCGCCGCTGGAAGCGGCAGACCCGACCAAGAACCTGATCTTGGTTCCGCTGTCGCAACTGTTGCCGCGCCGCTCCAGGCGCAACGTCCGCACGACCCCGCGCCAGTCCATCCCCGAACTGGCCGCGAGCATTGCCCGCATCGGCCTGCTGCAAAACCTGATCGTCATCCTTTCCGCGGACGGCGAGGCTTACGAGGTGGTGGCCGGTGATCGCCGCCTGACCGCCTTGAAGCTGCTGGCGAAGAAGAAGCGCATCCCCGCCGACTATGAAGTGCCGTGCCTGCTGGTGGCCGATGCGTCCGCCCGTACCGTCAGCCTCGCGGAGAACGTGCAGCGCGAGAACATGCACCCCGCCGACCAGTTCGCGGCCTTCGCCGCGCTGGTCAAGGAAGGCCGGCCCGTCGAAGACATTGCCGCCGACTTCGGCGTGTCCCCGCTGGTGGTGCAGCGCCGCTTGAAGCTGGCGAACGTCTCGCCGCGCCTGATGAACGACTACCGCGCTGGAACCGTCACGCTGGAACAGTTGATGGCCTTGACCATCACCGACGACCACGCAGCGCAGGAAGCCGCGTTCTATGGTGCGCCGGAATGGCAGCGCAGCCCGTCCAAGCTGCGCGAGCGCCTGACCGAGCGCGAAATCGACGCCGCGCACGCGCTGGTGCGCTTCGTCGGGCTGGACACCTACCGGCAGGCAGGCGGCGGCATCCGCCGCGACCTGTTCGCAGAAGGCGATGCCGGAACCTACCTCACCGATACCGCAGTGCTGGAAACGCTGGTGCGCGACAAGCTGGCAACGCTGGCCGAGGACGTGCGCGCCGAGGGCTGGGCGTGGGTGGAGGCCGTGCCGCATCTGGCCTACGAGGAACGGCAGGCGTTCCAGAACCTGT
>NZ_WKEE01000010.1:0-117117 GCF_021605635.1 Stenotrophomonas sp. PA-6-5C | reverse complement strand
AAGGCGGGGTGGGTCCGGTTGCGGGGGTGTCCGCGGCATGGATGCCGCGGCCAAGCCCCCAGGGACGGGTTTACGGCGTCCCCCGCAACCGGACCCACCCCGCCATCCCACGGAATGCACGCTGTTGCTGTTGCTGTTGCTCCGGCCGGTAGCAGGTGCAGGGCGCAGCCCTGCCGATACCCCCCTCCTGCGACGGTTCGTCGCACGGCGCCCCCGGGGGGCACCTCTACACTAGCGCGGTGATCCGTGCCTTCCGCCTGCATCGAACCCTGCTCCAGCTCGCCTTCATCGCGACGCTGCTGATGGTGCTCGCGCCGCTGGTCAGCCGCGCGCTGCAGGCGCAGCCGATGGATCATGCGGGCATGGCAGGCATGGACCACACGGCCATGGGCCACGACATGCACGACATGGCCATGGCCGGTCACGCGCACCACGATGCAGAGCCGGCTGTGCCCAGCCCGCCTGCCGATCCGCACGCCATGCATGGCGAGGCCTGCGAGTACTGCGTGCTGGCCATGCGCCTGCTGCCGTGGCTGGCAGTGCTGGTGCTGCTGCTGCCCCTGCTGTGGCGGCCGAAGCTGGTGTTCCCGTGGTCACAGCTGCGACTGCCGCTGCTGCATTGGCCGGCACACGCCGCGCGTGGCCCGCCGCCGATCTCCACCGTCCGCTGATTTCCCTATCGAATCCGTCGCACGATGCCTGCAAGGGTGTCGTGCGCGCGTGCGTACCTTGGAGCTGTTCCCATGAAAATGACTTTCCCCGGCGCGGGCGCCCGCGCGCGCCTGCCGTTTGCCCTTGGCGTTGCCTTGGCCGCGCCCTTCGCCCATGCCGCGCCCGCTGAAGAAGCGCGGACGCTGGATACGCTGGTGGTCACCGCCGCTGCACCGTCCTCGCCCTTGCACTGGGTGACCGATCCGCGCCTGCCGCGGCAGCCGGTGCCGGCCAGCGATGGCGCCGATTACCTGAAGACCGTTCCCGGCTTTTCCGCCATCCGCAATGGCGGCACCAACGGCGATCCGGTGCTGCGTGGCATGTTCGGTTCGCGGCTGAACATCCTCAGCAACGATGGCAATCTGATTGGTGCGTGTCCCTCGCGCATGGACAACCCGTTGTCCTACATCTCGCCGGAGAGCTTTGACCGGCTGACGATCATCAAGGGCCCGCAGAGCGTGCGCTGGGGTGCGGGTGCGTCTGCGGGCACCGTGCGTTTTGAGCGTGATACCCCGCGTTTCGACGAGCCGGGGCTGCGTGCCGATGCCAGCACGCTGGTCGGTTCGCGCAACCGCAACGACCAGGTGTTGGACCTTACCCTGGGCAATCCGACGGGCTATGTGCGTGCCAGCGGCAACCGCTCCGAAGCCGACGACTACAAGGACGGCAACGGCGATGTGGTTCCATCGAAATGGCGCAAGTGGAATGGCGACGTAGCCGTTGGCTGGACGCCTGACGCCGATACCCTGCTTGAAGTGTCCGCCGGTGCCGGCGATGCGATCGCGCGCTACGCCGGACGCGGCATGGACGGTGCCGCGTTCGAGCGCACCAGCTACGCCGCGCGCTTCGAGAAGCGCAACCTGCCCGGGGCGTGGGACACGCTGCAGGCCAACGTGTACTACAACGAAGCCGACCACGTGATGGACAACTACACGCTGCGCGAGCCGAACCCGCACAGCATGATGCCGATGCCGATGGCGTCGAACGTGGATCGCCGCACGCAGGGTGGACGCATCAGCTCCGAATGGCGCTGGCAGGACGTGCAGCTGGTGGCCGGCATGGATGGCGAGGACAGCCGTCACCGCGGCCGGATGGGCATGGGGCGCGGCACCTACAGACAGGCGGACTGGAACACCGACGCCAACTTCCGCCGCTACGGTGCATTCACTGAACTGACCCTCGGCGCCGACACTGATCAGCGCTGGATCGGCGGCCTGCGCGTCGATCGTGCCAGCGTGCGCGATGAGCGCGCCGACATCGGCGGCATGATGATGGCCATGCCCAATCCCACCGCCGGCAAGCGCCGCAGGGAATGGCTGGGCAGTGGGTTCCTGCGCTACGAACAGGATCTCGCCGACGGCCTGACCTGGTATGCCGGCCTTGGCCACAGCCAGCGCATGCCTGACTACTGGGAACTGTTCTCGCCCGATCATGGGCCGGCAGGTGCGGTGAACGCGTTCGCTGGCATCCAGCCCGAACGCACTACCCAGCTCGATGTTGGCCTGCAATACAAGGGCCCGCGGGTGCAGGCCTGGGTCTCCGCCTATGCGGGGCAGATCCAGGACTACATCCTGTTCACCTATCGCGGCAGCGGCATGATGGGCATGAGCCAGGCCGACAACGTGCAGGCACGCATCGCCGGTGCCGAGGCCGGTGTGCAGCTGCAGCTGGACGCGCAGTGGAAGCTGGGTGGCACCCTGGCCTATGCCTGGGGCGAGAACCGCGACCAGCATCGCCCGTTGCCGCAGATGCCGCCGCTGGAAGCGCGCCTGAGTGCGGACTGGGAAGGCCAGCGCTGGAGTGCCGGCGCGCTGGTGCGCGCGGTCACCCATCAGCATCGGGTCGCGGACGGGCAGGGCAACGTAGTGGCGCAGGACCTCGGGCCGAGCAGCGGCTTTGCCACGCTGGCGCTCAATGCGGCCTATCGCTTCAGTTCGCAGCTGCAGCTCAGCGCCGGCGTCGACAACCTGTTCGACCGTGCCTACAGCGAGCATCTGAATCTGGCCGGTAGCGCCGATTTCGGCTTCCCGGCCGATCCGGTGCGCATCAACGAGCCCGGCCGCAGCCTGTGGATGAAGGTGAACTACCGGTATTGAGGCCGCAGGCCAGACCGGATCGCCGAGGTAAAAGAAACGGGGTCGGATCCCCGCCAGGTTCCGACCCCGCCCGGCGCCCTCGGCCGGGCCTCCCGACTCTACGACGGCGTCGCCGCTCATGGCGCGCCGGGATACATCCCGACATACACCGACACCGTGCTGCGGACCCTTGCATGGAATGGGCGCACAGCGCTATCGCAGTACCTGTTCCACACCGGTAAACGCTTGGCACATACCGCTTTTGCAGGGGCTTGCCTACACTCGGCGGCCGTGGATCGCTCAGGATTGTTCATGTTGGCTCGTATCGCTTCGACCCTGGCCCTTGGCCTCAGCCTGGCCGTGCTGGCCGGGTGCGCAGGCAAACAGGAGGCCGCCGCGCGTCGGCAGGGCGAAGCCGTGCCGGTCACCGCGCAGGTCGTGCAGGCGATGCAGTGGAGCGACACGCTGCAGGCGCTGGGTACGGCCAAGGCGCGCGAGTCGATCAGCGTGACCGCCAAGGTGAGCGAGATCGTCGAGCGCGTGCATTTCGAAAGTGGCCAGCAGGTCGCCGCTGGCGCGCCGCTGGTGACCCTGCGCGGTCAGGCCCAGGAAGCCGCATTGGTGCAGGCGCAGGCGACCTTCCGCGAAGCCGACCAGTTGTACAAGCGCCAGCGCGAACTGGCGGCACAGCGGTTGGTGTCCAGCGCGACCCTGGATACGCAGAAGTCGATCCGCGACGCCGCCGAAGCACGCGTGGCGCAGATGCAGTCGGACATCGGCGACCGCCGTGTGCGCGCACCGTTCGCCGGCGTCCTCGGCATCCGCCAGATCAGCCCGGGCACGCTGCTGACACCGACCACGGTGATCGCCACCCTCGACGACGTCGAGCGCATGCACATCGATTTCCAGGTGCCGGAAGTGGAACTGGCCGCGCTGACCACCGGCGACAAGGTGCAGGCCACCAGCGTGGCTTGGCCGGGCCGCACCTTCGAAGGCGAGGTCAGCACCATCGATGCACGCATTGATCCGGCCACCCGTGCGGTGACCGTACGTGCCGACTTCGCCAACAGTGACCACGCACTGCGTCCGGGCATGCTGCTCGACGTGCGCCTGTTCCATCCCGATCGACCCGCACTGGTGGTGCCGGAAATCGCCGTGGTGCAGGTCGGTCGCGACAGCTTCATGTACCGCATCAAGGCCGATGACACCGTCGAACGCGTGGACGTGGTCACCGGTGCACGCCGCGCCGGCGTGGTCGAGATCAAGCAGGGCCTGCAGGCGGGCCAGCGCATCGTGGTGGACGGCACCGGCAAGCTGCGTGCAGGCCTGAAGGTGGCGGCCACCGACGCCGCGCCCGCCAGTGGCGCGCAGCCGGCGACGGTTGAAGCACCGGTCGCTGCCGAGGGTCACGGCGGATGAAGCTGTCTGACATCTCCATCCAGCGGCCGGTGTTTGCCGTGGTGATGAGCCTGTTGTTGCTGGTGCTGGGCGTGATGTCCTTCACCCGCTTGACCCTGCGCGAACTGCCGGCCATCGACCCGCCGATCGTCTCGGTCTCGGTGGACTACACCGGTGCTTCCGCAGCGGTGATCGAGAGCCGGATCACCCAGGTGCTGGAAGACGCCCTGGCCGGCATCGAAGGCATCGATACGATCAACGCACGCAGCACCAACGGCCGCTCGCAGGTCAGCATCGAGTTCACCTCCAACCGTGACATCGAAGCGGCGGCCAACGACGTGCGCGATGCGGTCAGCCGCGTGGCCGACCGCATGCCCGAAGAGGCGCGGCCACCGGAGATCGCCAAGGTCGAGAGCGATGCCGATCCGATCATCTGGTTCAACATGGTGTCCTCGACCATGGACACGCTGGAACTGAGCGACTACGCCGACCGCTACGTGGTCGATCGCTTTTCCAGCCTCGATGGCGTGGCCCAGGTCCGCATCGGTGGCCGCCAGCGCTACGCGATGCGCATCTGGCTGGACCGCGACCAGCTGGCCGCACGCGGGCTGACCACCGGCGACATCGAAACCGCGCTGCGCAACGAAAACGTGGAACTGCCGGCGGGCCGCATCGAATCCACCGACCGTGATTTCACCCTGCGCGTGGAGCGCAACTACATCAAGCCGGAAGACTTCGCGACCATCCCGCTGGGCAAGGGCAGTGACGGCTACGTGGTGCGCATGGGCGATGTGGCGAAGATCGAGCTGGCCTCGGCCGAGCGTCGCGCCTACTACCGCAGCAACGGCGAGCCCGGCATCGGCCTGGGCATCGTCAAGACCTCCACCGCCAACTCGCTGGACGTGGCGCGCACCGCGCGCGCCGAGGCCGAACGTGTTGCGCTGACCCTGCCCAAGGGCACGCAGATTTTCGTTGCCTTCGACAACACCACCTTCATCGAGGCCGCCGTCGACCGCGTGTACGCGACGCTGGTGGAGGCGATGATCCTGGTGCTGGCGGTGATCTGGCTGTTCCTCGGCAGTTTCCGCGCGGCGTTGATTCCGGCGGTGACGGTGCCGGTGTGCCTGGTGGCGGCGTTCATCGCGCTGTATGCGTTCGACTTCTCGATCAACCTGTTGACCCTGCTCGCGCTGGTGCTGTGCATCGGCCTGGTGGTGGATGACGCGATCGTGGTGGTGGAAAACGTGCAGCGCCGCATCGACCTGGGCGAGCCGCCGCTGGTGGCGTCCAAGCGCGGTAGCGCACAGGTGGCGTTCGCGGTGATCGCCACCACCGCCGTGCTGGTGGCGGTGTTCCTGCCGGTCGGTTTCCTGGAAGGCAATACCGGGCGCCTGTTCCGCGAACTGGCGGTGGCCCTGGCCGCAGCGGTCGCGCTGTCAGCGTTCGTTGCGCTGACGCTGACCCCGATGATGGCTTCCAAGCTGCTCAAGCCGCATACCGGGCAGGCACCGCGCGGGCTGCACGGTTTCATCAACCGCAATCTGGAACGCCTGGCCGGCGCTTACGGTCGCGTGCTCGATCATCATGTCGATCGCACGTGGATCTATCTGCTGGTGATGGTCGCAGCGCTGGCGGCCAGCTGGCTGCTGATCAAAGTGCTGCCTTCGGAACTGGCTCCGGCCGAAGACCGAGGTTCGTTCCAGATCATGATCGATGGCCCGGAGGGCGCCGGCTACGACTACACCGTGCAGCAGGTGCAGCAGGTGGAAGCGCTGCTGGCACCGCATGTGGGCGCGGACAAGCCGATCGTGCGCGCCAACCCGCGCGTGCCCGGCGGCTTCGGCGCAAGCGAGGAAATGCACACCGGCCGCGTCAGCGTGTTCCTGCAGCCGTGGCGCCAGCGCAGCGAAGGCACGCCGGAAGTAGCCAACGAACTGCAGAAGGAACTGGACACCATCCGTGGTGTGCGCGTGCGTACCCAGGTCGGTGGTGGCCTGGTGCGCAGTGGTGGGCAGCCGTTCCAGATCGTGCTCGGCGGACCGGAATACGCTGAGATCGCGCAGTGGCGCGACCGCATCCTGCTGCGCATGGCCGACAACCCCGGTCTGGTCGGCCCGGACTCGGACTACAAGGAAACCCGTCCGCAGATGCGGGTGAACATCGACCGCCAGCGTGCGGCCGACCTCGGCGTGCCGGTCACCGCGATCGGTTCGGCGCTGGAAACGATGATGGGCTCGCGCCGCGTCACCACCTTCGTCGACAACGGCGAGGAGTACGACGTGCTGGTCCAGGCCGGCCGTGATGGCCGCGCCAGCCCGGCCGACCTCGCCGCGATCCGCGTGCGTGCGACCTCCGGCGAACTGGTGCCGTTGTCCAACCTGGTCACGCTGAGCGAAGTGGCCGAAGCGGGTACCTTGAACCGCTTCAACCGGCTGCGCTCGATCACCATCAGCGCCGGTCTCGCACCGGGCTATCCGCTGGGCGAGGCCATCGCCTGGGCGCAGCAGGTCACCCGCGAAGAGCTGCCGCAGTACGCGCAGGTGAACTGGAAGGGCGAATCGCGCGAGTACCAGAGCGCGGGTGGCGCGGTGCTGCTGACCTTCGCCATGGCCCTGCTGGTGGTGTACCTGGTGCTGGCCGCACAGTTCGAGAGCTTCATCCACCCGCTGACGATCATGCTGACCGTGCCGCTGGGTGTGCTCGGTGCGCTGGTCGGCCTGTGGCTGAGCGGGGGTACGGTGAACCTGTTCAGCCAGATCGGCATCGTCATGCTGGTGGGCCTGGCGGCCAAGAACGGCATCCTGATCGTCGAATTCGCCAACCAGCTGCGCGATGACGGGCGAACCGTGCGCGAAGCGATCATCGAATCGGCGATGGTGCGCCTGCGTCCCATCCTGATGACCTCGATCGCCACCGTGGTCGGCGCGATTCCGCTGGTGGTGGCCGGTGGCCCGGGTTCGGCCAGCCGTGGCACCATCGGCATCGTGATCATCTTCGGCGTCACCCTGTCCACCTTCCTGTCGCTGTTCGTGGTGCCGGCGTTCTACGCGCGGCTGGCCCCGTATACCCGCTCGCCAGAGGCGGTGAAGCGCGAGCTGGAGAAGCAGGAGGCCGACTCGCCGTCGGTCGGTGGTCATGCCTGAGCCGGCGCGCATTCTGCAGGGCGAAGGCTTCCTCCTGCGGCCCTGGCGCAGCGATGACCTGGAGTCCCTGCTGCGCCACGCCAACGACGCGGACGTCTCGCGTGGACTGCGTGACCGCTTCCCGTATCCGTACACCCGTGAGGATGGCGAAGCCTTCCTGGGCGGACGCGTGCTGGCCCCCGGCACGCTGAACCTGGCCATCGAGATCGACGGCCAGGCCTGCGGCAGCGTGGGCGCCCAACAGGGTGTGGCCGAGCGCGGGCATACCGCTGAACTGGGTTACTGGCTCGGCCAGGCCCATTGGGGGCGGGGCCTGATGACCGGTGTGGTCGGTCTGTTCGCGCCCTGGGTGATGGACGAGCTTGGCCTGTTCAGGCTGCAGGCCACGGTGGTCGACTTCAACCTGGGCTCGGCCCGGGTACTGGAAAAGAACGGTTTCCAGGAAGAGGGCGTGGAGCGCTGCGCCGTCTACAAGCGCGGCGTCCTGCATGACCTGCGCCGCTTCGCCCGGGTGCGCACCCAGCTGCCCTGAGCACGCGGGCTGGCCACTGTAGAGCCGAGCCCATGCTCGGCTTGGGCCCCTGACGGCAGCCGAGCATGGGCTCGGCTCTACAAAACAGCGCTATCGCAGCGACCGTCGATCAGGGAGAATCGACCGGTCCCTTCCAGCCGACGGGACGTCCTCACAACCCGCCGACTGGAGAGAGCGCGCGTGGAAGCTACCGTACATTTCATCAACAGCATCATCTGGAGCAAGGCGCTGATCTTCATGTGCCTGGCCGCCGGCCTGTTCTTCAGCCTGCGCACCCGCTTCATGCAGATCCGTGGTTTCGTCGAGATGTGCCGCCTCACCGTGTCCGGTGAGAAATCCGACGCCGGCGTGTCCTCGTTCCAGGCCCTGGCCATGTCGATGGCCGGCCGCATGGGCATCGGCAACATCGCCGGCGTGGCCACCGCCATCGCCTTCGGCGGTCCCGGCGCGATCTTCTGGATGTGGGTGATGGGCTTCCTCGGTGCATCCACCTCGTACGTGGAATGCACCCTGGCGCAGATCTACAAGACCAAGGATGCCGAAGGCCGCTACCGCGGTGGCCCGGCCTACTACATCGAAAAGGCGATGGGCCTGAAGTGGTATGCCATGGCTTTCGCCATCGCCACGATCATCGCCGCCGGCTTCCTGATGCCCGGAGTGCAGGCCAACGCGATCGCCGACAGCATCATCAATGCCTGCCGTGGCACCGCGCTGTGCGGTCCGCTCGATGGTCAGTCCTTCGGCATGGAATCGGTGCAGGCGCTGAAGCTGGGCATCGGCATCGTCGTCGCCCTGCTGTTGGGCGTGGTGATCTTCGGTGGCGTCAAGCGCATCGCCAACTTCGCCGAAGTGGTGGTGCCGTTCATGGCGGCCGGCTTCATCCTGATGGCCATCGTCATCATGATCATCAACTACGACCGCGTGCCGGAAATGTTCGGCATCATCTTCAAGAGCGCCTTCGGTACCCACGCCGCGTTCGGCGCGATGATGGGCCTGGCAGTGGAGTGGGGCATCAAGCGCGGCATCTACGCCAACGAGGCCGGTCAGGGTTCGGGTCCGCACGCTGCGGCGGCTTCGGAGGTCTCGCACCCGGCCAAGCAGGGTTACGTGCAGGCCTTCGCCATCTACTTCGACACCATGATGGTGTGCACCGCCACCGCCTTCCTGATCCTGGCCAGCGGCACCTACAACGTGTATTCGCCGGTCGCGGGTGCCGAGCCGATCTTCCAGGGCCTGGCCGGCATTCCAGAAGGTGCGGGCTACGCGCAGGCGGGTGTGGAAGCGGTGCTGCCGGGCTGGGGTTCGGCGTTCGTGTCGGTGGCGATCTTCTTCTTCGCCTTCACCACGATCATGGCCTATTACTACATGGCCGAAACCAACCTGACCTACGTCAACCACAACAGGAAGCGGCCGTTCACCGTGCTGCTGCTGCGCCTGGGCATCATCGGCATGGTGGTGTTCGGTGCCTTCCACAACGCCACCCTGGCCTGGGCGCTGGGCGACATCGGCGTAGGCCTGATGGCCTGGCTGAACATCATCGCCATCCTCATCGTGCAGAAGCCGGCCATGCTGGCCCTGCGCGATTACGAACGACAGAAGAAGCTCGGCCTGGATCCGATCTTCGACCCCGATGCCCTGGGCATCAAGAACGCCGATTTCTGGCGTCAACGCAAGCTGGAGTTGTCCCGTAGTGAATGATCCCTGGAAGAATGCCCGCCGCCCGTCGTCGCGACCGCCGCGGGCCACCCCGCTGCCACCGCGTGAGGGCGGCACCCCGCCGCCACCGGGGCGTGGCAACGACGAACTGCGCCTGTATGGCTGGAACGCGGTGCAGGCCCTGTTCGCCAAGCGTCCGCAGGCGCTGCGCAAGCTGTACCTGGTGGAGTCGCTGATTCCGCGCATGCAGCCGGTGCTGAAGTGGTGCGTGGCCAACCGCGTGGGCTATCGCGTGGTGGAGGAGGGCGACCTCAACAAGCTTGCCGCCACCACCCATCACGAAGGCCTGGTGGCCGACGTGCTGCGTGCGCCGGTGCTGCCGCTGGCGCAGTGGCTGGCCGAACTGGACGAGGGCCCGGCGCTGGCACTGTGGCTGGATGGCGTCGGCAATCCGCACAACTTCGGTGCGATCCTGCGCTCGGCCGCGCACTTCGGTGCCAAGGCGCTGCTGCTGCCTGCCAGCAGCACGCTGGCACTGTCCGGCGCGGCCGCACGCGTGGCCGAGGGCGGTGCAGAGTCGGTGCCGCTGGTGCAGCTGCCTGATGACGCAGAAGCGATGGCGCAGCTGCGCACGGCCGGTTTCGGCCTTGCCGCGACCCTGGTCGAGGGTGGCGATGACGTGTTCCGCGCATCGTTGCCGGCCCGCCTGGTCTACGTGATGGGCGCGGAAAGTGAGGGCATGGATCGCGGCCTGGCCAGCCAGTGTGATCTGCAGGTCTCCATTCCCGGCAGCGGCGCGGTGGAAAGCCTGAACGTGGCCTCGGCCACGGCCGTGCTGCTGGCGCAGTGGGCCAGCCAGCGCGGCTGAGCCCCTGACCGGGGTCAGAGCCCTCGCCCACGGCGAGGGCTCTGACCTCACTGTGTCACCGCATCACTCGTTCGGCGGCGTGGTCGCTTTTGCTTCACTGCCGAAACTGCCATCGGCTTCGGCGGCCAGATAGGCAAACACGGTGTAGGCCGCCACGTTCTGCGCCAGCGCCTTCGGGTCGATCTTGTCGAGCGTGTCGTCGGCGGTGTGGTGCAGGTGGAAGTAGTCCGAGCCATCCTGCGCCAGCCACGCCCATGCACCGCCCTTGGCCGCCAGCGGGCCGACGTCCGGGCCCGGGCCACCCTTGTCGGCCTGGTACTCGATGCCCAGCGGCTTCATCACCTCGGCAATCTGCTTCGTTGCGTCGCGCGAGCCTTCCGGGTTCGGCGAACCGGTGTTGAAGGCGTAGATGCGGCCAGCACCGAAGTCGCTCTCGGCGGCCAGCTGATGCAGGGCCACGTCCTTGGCGTGTGCCTCGGCGTAGGCCTTGCCGCCGTACAGACCTTGTTCTTCGTTGGCGAAGGCGATCACGCGGATGGTGCGCTTAGGTGCCTGCTTGAGCTGGCCGATCAGATGGCCGGCGGCCATGGTGATGCCCACGCCTGCGCCGTCATCGACCGCGCCGGTGCCCAGGTCCCACGAATCCAGATGGCCGCCGATGACGACCACTTCCTTCGGCAGCGTGCGGCCGGTGATCTCACCGATCACGTTGTACGAGGTCGCGGTGCCGTCCCAGCCGCAGTCCAGCGCCACCTTCACCGTGGTTGCGCCACGGGCGAGCAGGCGTGCCAGCTGGTCGGCGTCGGGTACTGACAGCGCCGCCGACGGTACCGGCGCCAGGCCGTCATCGAAGCGGGTGATGCCAGTGTGCGGCACGCGGTGCGAATCGGTACCGGCCGAGCGCATCAGGAAGCCTACGGCGCCCTTGCGGATGGCCTCGGACGGGCCCTTGCTGCGGATCGCGCCGCCACGGCCGTAGTCGCGGCCATCGCGGAACGGCAGCATCTGGTAATCGACGAAGGCGATCTTGCCCTTCAGCGAACCAGCCGGTGCGGCCTGCAGCGCGGCCAGATCGGCGAAGCGCACCACCTCGGCTTCCACCGTGCCGCCCGGGCTGCCACCCAGCGCAGTGATCTGCAGCGGCTGCGGGTTCCTGCCGGTCACGGCGGCGTGTTCACTGCGGCGCTCCCACTTCGGGAAGGTCACCGGTTCCTTCCATACCTTGTCAAAGCCCAGGGCCTTGAACTTGGCTTCGGCCCAGGCCACGGCACGGGCGTCGGCTTCGCTGCCGGCAATGCGCGGGCCGATCTCGGTGGTCAGCGATTCGACCACCTTCCAGCCGGTGTCATCGGCCAGCGCCTGGTCGCGCAGCTGCGCGGCGGTGGCCAGCGAGGCCGGCGGCAGGGTGGTGGCATGCGGGGCCGCGAAGGCCGGCGCGGCCAGCAGGGCGAGGGAGGATGCGATGGCAAGGACGCGGCGACGCATGGACAGCTCCGGGAAGGGTGTAAGCCTTGGAGCTTAACAGTCGTTCAGCGCCGCGCATGGGCGGGAGGTCATGGCCGCTGCGGATGCTGTTTTCCGCCAGATGCTGCAAAGCGAAAGCCCCGCCGGAGCGGGGCTTTCGCGTTTCATGTAGAGCCGGGCCCATGCTCGGCTGCCGTTTCCAGATCAGCCGAGCGTGGGCTCGGCTCTACAGGCGGCGGGGGCGCCAACGGCGCCCGACACCTTATTTCTTCAGGCTGTCGCGGATCTCGCGCAGCAGCACCACTTCTTCGGCCGGCGCTGCCGGTGCCGCTTCCTGCTTGCGCGACAGGCGGTTGATCACCTTGATCACCAGGAAGATGGCGAAGGCCACGATCACGAACTGGATCAGCGTGTTGATGAAATCACCGTAGCCGATCACCACCGCCGGGATTTCCTTGCCATCGGCGCCGATGCTGGCCGGCGACAGCGTCCACGCAAGTTGCGAGAAATCGACCTTGCCGATCAGCATGCCCAGCGGCGGCATGATGATCTTCTCCACCAGCGCGGTGACGATCTTGCCGAAGGCCGCGCCGATGACCACGCCGACGGCGAGGTCGATGACGTTGCCGCGCATCGCGAATTCCTTGAACTCGGTGAGCATTCCCATTGTTGTTTTTCTCCTGAGGGCGAGGGGGGACAGCGCGCAGGGTAGCGCAGGTGATGTCAGCCGGCGATCACGCCGTGGCGCTCGGCCACGTTCTCAAGGCGTGCGCTGAAACGGTCGCCGGGGTTGAGCGCGGCTACGCCGGAAGGCGTACCCATGAACACCAGGTCGCCGGCACGCAGCTGCCAGAGCTTGGACAGCTCGTGCAGGATCTCCGGCACGTTCCAGATCATCTGGTCGAGCAGGGACTGCTGGCGTACTTCGCCGTTGATTTCCAGCGACAGGTTGAGCGCAGCCAGGTCGCCGACTTCACCGGCATGCACGATCTCGCTGATCGGCGCGGAGGCATCAAAGCCCTTGGCCGAGTCCCACGGATGGCCCTTCTCCTTGGCGGCGGCCTGCAGGTCGCGGCGGGTCAGGTCCAGGCCCACGGCGTAGCCGTAGACCAGTGCCTCGGCATCGGCTACGGCCAGCTCGCCGGCGGGCGCGTCACGGCCGATCGCCACCACCAGTTCCACCTCGTGGTGCAGGTTGCGGGTGGCAGGCGGGTAGGGGATCACATCATCGTGCCCGACCACGATGGCGTCGGCCGGCTTGGTGAAGAACATCGGGCGGCCGCGATCGTCTGCTGCAGGCACGGCAGCACCCATCTCACGCGCATGGTCGGCGAAGTTGCGGCCGACGCAGTAGATGCGGTGCACGGGAAAACTGCCGCCACCCACGACCGGTACACGCGGCGTGGCTGCAGCAGGGATCACATCGGAGACATCGGACATACGGGCATCCAGGAAGGGAGTGCCCGCAGTCTAGAACGCAGCGAGGCCCGCCGTCAGCGGGCAGGGTCGATCAGCGCGAGGCCGGCAGCGCCGACTTGCGCACCACGTGGTACTCACCCTCGACCACGTTCGGATCGGCCGGGCGGCTCGGGCCGGGCTTGCGCGAAGCCAGCAGCTTCCACGCCAGGCCCACCAGGATCATGGCCGCACCGACGAATACGCCGATGAACACCATCGCGGCCAGGATCGCCAGGCCGAGCAGGCCCACGGCAACACGCACCAGCGGATGGCGCGGCTTGCGCGGGGCAAACAGGGTGCGGAACTGGTTGAAGGCGAAATCGCGATTGAACATGGTGGCTCGATAGGCTGGAGATCAGCGAGCCATGAGTATCGGCAGCTACCACTGTCATTGAGTGAAAAACTCGTTAAATATAGCCTTGGCTTATTACGGATCAATGACTTGTGTTCATGTCGCAGCTAGTCACATGACCAGGCATGCGACAATGCGCGATTCCGTCCGAGCCTTCGCCATGACTGCCGCTGTCGCCCTGATCACCCTTGATGCCATTGCCGATGGCGCGTTTGCCGAGGTTGAAGCGGTGGTCGATGGCGATGCCGAGTCGCTGCTGCTGTACCGCGACGGGGAACAGGTGCGCGCGTTCCTGAACATCTGCCCGCACGCGGGCCGCCGCCTGGACTGGGCACCCGGTCAATTCCTGAAGAGCCGCGAAGGCCACCTGGTCTGCGCCGCCCACGGCGCCTCGTTCGCGCTGGACAGCGGCGACTGCATCGCCGGCCCCTGCAAGGGCGACCGCCTGCGCGCCGTGCCGGTGGACGTACGCGACGGGCAGGTCTACCTGGCCTGATGCATCGGTGTGCGGACCAACGGTCCGCACCCACCAGATCAACAGGTATCCAGATCCATCCACGCACGGCGCGGATCTACCGTGTCGACCAAGGTCGACACCCACCAGAAGCAGGCCATGCCATTCCGACAGCTCGCGGGAATCCGTCGAAGGCGGGGTGGGCCCGGTTGCGGGGGCGTGAGCCGCATGGATGCGGCGACCGAGCTTACAGGGACGTACTTGCAGCGTCCCCCGCAACCGGACCCACCCCGCCATCCCACGGATAGCAGGCTGTTGCTGTTGCTGTTGCCGTTGCTGTTGCTCCGGCTGTTGCCGTTGCCTCGGCGGGTGCAGGGCGCAGCCCTGCCAACAAACCCAACCCTCAGAACATCAGGTTGATCATCACCACCACCACGCAGGTGTAGATCAGCGACAGCGGGCCGCCAACCCGCCACATCTCGCGCGGGGTGTAGTTGGCCGGGCCGGTGATCATCGAAATCACCGGGTTCGACGCCGTCATCAGGTTGTTGGACGCTGACAGCGCCACGATCAGCGCGAAGGCCGTGGGATTACCGCCTGCCGCCAGCGCCAGGTTCACCGCGATCGGCACCATCACGATCGTCGCCCCGACATGGCTGATCACCAGCGAAAACACCGTGGTCAGCAGCGCCAGCGCCAGCTCCAGCACCCAGATCGGAATGCCGGTGGGCAGCTTGTCGATGGTATGGCCGGCCACCCACGCCGCCGCACCGCTGGAATCCATCGCCCAGCCGAGCGGAATCAGCCCGGCCATCATGAACACCGTCTTCCAGTTGATCGAGGCATAGGCCTCGTCCATGCGCAGCACGCCGGTCAACAGCATGCCGGCCACGCCGGTCATCAGGGTCAGCGCCACCGGCAGCTTGCTGGTCAGCGCGATCAGGATGGTCAGCGCGAAGATCGCCATGGCGATCTTGAACTTGTGCGGGCGCTGCTCGCCGGTGGGGTAGTCGGTCACCACCACGAAGTCGCGGCTCTTGGCGGCCTGCGCCAGGTCGGTCCAGATGCTGTGGAAGACCAGCATGTCGCCGGCGCGCAGCTGCACATCGCGTACATCCTCGCGGATCACCTGCTTGTCGCGGTTGATCGCCAGCAGGCTGATGCCGCGCTCCTTGCGCAGGCGCAGGTCGGCCGCGCTCTTGCCGATCACGTTCGAGGTCGGCGGCACCACCGCTTCGGAAATGCCGGCGCGGCTGGGATTGAACAGGTCACCCAGGTGTTTCAGGCGCGAGGACATGCGCAGGAACTGGTTCTGCGCGAAATCGTGGATCTGCTCGCGCGGGCCCATCGCCCCCAGCACGCTGCCCACCCAGATGCGCATTTCCGCTGGCGGCGCCAGGCGGGTGTCATTGCCGGTCTTCAGCGCCAGCAGCAGCGGTGAATCGTGCAGGTTCTCCGCTTCGCCCAGGGTCATGCCGACCAGCGGACTCTCGGCGGTGACCACCAGCTCGAACACATCGCCTTCGATGCCGTAGGTCTTGGCGAAGTAGCTCTCGGTGCGGGCCGGCGTGGTGCCGTCGTTGACCAGGCTTTCCTCTTCCACCAGCTTGCGGTCGCCGTAGTAGCGGAAATACAGCAGCGAGGCGATCAGCAGGGCGATGCCGATCGGCAGCGGCGCGAACATGCGCAGCGGCTCGATGGTGGCCAGGCCGGAGGGCAGGTTGTTGTTGGCCGAGGCCAGCAGATCGTTCAGCAGGATCAGCGGCGAGTTGCCGACCATGGTCAGCGCGCCGCCCATCACGATCGCCGCCGAGATCGGCAGCAGCAGACGCTGCATGGTCAGCCCGGTGCGTGCGGCCAGGCGCGAGGCGACCGGCAGGTACAGCGCCATCACCGAGGGGTTCTGCATGAAGGACGAGTTCAGGCCGGCGATGGCGGTGGTCATCATCAGCAGCCGCTGCTCCACGCCATGCCCGCGCCGCAGCAGCCAGGCCGCGAGGCGGTTCAGCGCACCGGTGCGGTCCAGGCCCGCGCCGAGGATGGTGGTGGCGATGATGCTCATCACCGCGTTGCCGGAGAAGCCGCCGAAGATTTCCTCCGGCGCGATCAGGCCGGTCACGCCCAGCACCACCAGCACCACCAGCGCGACCACGTCGGCGCGGATGCGCTCGAACAGGAACATCGCCATTGTGAAGCCGACCAGCCCGAGCACGAGCTTCATGTCAGTGGTCAGCGTCAGCGCGGTATCCATGTCGGGCGCGGCGTCCTCAGGCGTTCATCAGGTGCGGTCGTACAACAGGTCCCAGACACCATGGCCGAGCTTCTGGCCGCGGGTCTCGAAGTGGGTCTGCGGGCGCCAGTCCGGGCGCGGCACGCTGCCACGCGGGCCGGCACGGTTGACCAGGCCGGGGGTGGCATCCAGCACGTCCCACATCTGCTCGGCGTAATCCTCCCAGTCGGTGGCGCAGTGCAGACGGCCGCCGGAGCGCAGCTTGCGCACCAGCAGCTCGGCAAAGCCCGGCTGGATCAGGCGACGCTTGTTGTGGCGCTTCTTGTGCCACGGGTCGGGGAAATAGATGCGCACTTCGTCCAGTGCGCCATCGGCGATTTCCTTTTCCAGCACTTCCACCGCGTCGTGGTGGTACAGGCGCACGTGGTCGGCGTTATCGTCGGCCAGCGCGTTCAGCAGGCGGCCGACGCCGGGCGCGTGCACTTCCAGGCCGATGTAATCGCGGCTGGGGTCGTGCTGTGCGGCAAAGCGTAGCGCGGCACCGTTGCCGAAGCCGATTTCCAGCACCTTGCGCGCATCGCGGCCGAAGGTGGCATCCAGATCACGCGGTTCACCGCTGAAATCCAGGCCGAAACGCGGCCAGCGCTCGTCGAACGCGCGCTGCTGGGCAGGGGTGAAACGGCCTTGCCGCAGCACGAAGCTGCGCACCTCACGGCGGCCCTCGTTGACCGTGAACGGCTTGGGCGGCGCCTTCGAACCGGCGCTGTCGAATGGATTGGTCATCAGCCGATCAACCCATCGATCGGCGAGGACGCACTGGCGTAGCGCTTGCGCGGAATGCGGCCGGCCAGGAACGCCTCGCGGCCTGCTTCCACGGCCTTGCGCATCGCGCTGGCCATCAGCACCGGGTGGCGCGCACCAGCGATGGCGGTGTTCATCAGCACACCGTCGCAGCCCAGCTCCATCGCGATCGCCGCGTCCGAAGCGGTGCCCACGCCGGCGTCGACGATGATCGGCACCTTGGCGTCTTCGATGATCTGCAGCAGGTTGTACTTGTTCTGGATGCCCAGGCCCGAGCCGATCGGCGCGGCCAGCGGCATCACCGCAGCGCAGCCGATCTCTTCCAGGCGCTTGGCCAGGATCGGGTCGTCGGAGGTATAGACCATCACCTCGAAACCGTCCTTGACCAGCTGTTCGGCGGCCTTGAGGGTCTGCACCACGTCCGGGTACAGCGACTTCTGGTCGCCCAGCACTTCCAGCTTGGTCAGGTTGTGGCCGTCCAGCAGTTCGCGGGCCAGGCGGCAGGTGCGCACGGCATCTTCGGCGGTGTAGCAGCCGGCGGTGTTGGGCAGGATGGTGTAGCGGTCCGGCGGCAGCACGTCGAGCAGGTTCGGCTCGCCCGGGTTCTGGCCGATGTTGGTGCGGCGGATGGCCACGGTGACGATCCGGGCGCCTGCGGCCTCGGTGGCCAGGCGGGTTTCTTCCAGATCCTTGAACTTGCCGGTGCCGGTGAGCAGCCGCGAGCTGTAGGTCTTGCCGGCGATCACCAGCGAATCGGGGGAGACATGAGCGTTCATGGCGCGATTATCGCTTATCCGCCTGAAGATGGGGTCGTCGTGTCGACCCCGCCGGAGACGTGAGAACGGGTAGCGCCGGGCCGTGCCCGGCGAGCGCAGGGCGTGGGCTTTGCTTCAACCACCGCCCAGCGCATGCACGATCTCCACCACATCGCCCTCGGCCAGGACATGCTCGGCATGACGGCTGCGGCTGACGATCTCGCCGTTGACCTCCACCGCCACCCGGCGTTGCAGCAGCTGCTCGGCTGCAAGCAGGTCCAGAAGGGTCGCCGAAGCGGGCAGGGTGCGGGGTTCGCCATTGAGCTGGATGTTCATGGGGCCATTGTCGCTGATCGCCGGTTCGCATCGGAACCGTTGCAAGTTGCGCGCCACGCCCGCACCGGCAAAGCCCACCAGGCCTGGCTCGGGCGACAATCCATGCGGCGGCGCAGCGTGAGCAATTGGCGGCGCAGTGAAACCATTCACCGTGCGCCGGCGTACGTGCGTCGGATCCTCAACGATATCCCCACAGGAGTTTTTACATGCTGCTCAGCAAACGCCCGATCCGCTCCCTCATGGCGGCCGCGATCGCGCTGGCCGCGCTGCCGGCCATGGCAGGCGAATCCCCTTACAGCCATGCTGTCTTCTTCGGCGACAGCCTGACCGACGCTGGCTACTTCCGTCCGCTGCTGCCGGCCGACGTGCGCCCGGTCACTGGCCAGTTCACCACCAACCCGGGTTGGGTGTGGTCGCAGCAGGTGGCCAACTACTACGGCCTCAACGGCGCTGCCAACGGCAACGGCCAGAACGGCGACAACTACGCTGTCGGCGGTGCTCGTGTCGGTGTCGACGTGGCCAGTGCACTGGGCACCATCCCATCGCTGAAGAGCCAGACGGCCCGTTACCTGGCTGCCAATGGCGGCAAGGCTGACGCCAATGCCCTGTACACGGTCTGGGGCGGTGCCAACGACCTGTTCGCCGCAGCGCGTGCGCCGGCCCAGGCGCAGGCCATCATCGGCGCGGCTGTCACCGACCAGGTGGCCCTGGTGGGCACCCTCAAGCAGGCCGGTGCCGAGTACGTGCTCGTCCCCAACCTGCCCGACGTCGGCATTGCCCCGCAGTTCCGTTCGCTGGGCCCGGCCGGTGCCGCGCAGGCCACCGCGCTGGCGGCCGGCTACAACAAGGCCCTGTATGGCGGCCTGAAGCAGGCCGGCATCGAGTTCATCCCGCTCGACACCTTCACCGTGCTGCGTGAAGTGGCGGCCAACCCGGCCATGTACGGTTTCCGCAACGTCACCGACACCGGTTGCAGGATCAACCCTGCTGACACCACCACCAGCATCCTCACCTGCAACCCGACCAGCTACGTCAGCCCGGATGCGGCCACTGCCTACCTGTTCGCCGACGGCGTACACCCGACCACCGCCGGCCATGCGCTGCTGGGCCAGTACGCGGTGTCGATCCTCGAAGGTCCGCGCCTGCAGCAGGTGCTGAGCCATTCGGCACAGACCATCGGCCGCTCGCGTGCCGATCAGGTCAGCCTGCACCAGGCGGGTCGCCCGGCTGACGGTCTGTCGTGGTGGGGCGGCGTGCGTGGCGACATGCAGCGCTACGACCACGCCGATCTGTACGACGGTCTGGCCCCGGCCGGCCTGTTCGGTATCGACTGGGCGCGTGACGGCATGGTCTTCGGCGGCTTCGCCGGCTTTGGCCGTCTGAACGCCGACTTCGGCAACAGCCGTGGCGACTTCACCCAGAAGGACACGACCGCAGGTCTGTTCGCTGGCTGGTACGGCGACCGCATCTGGGTCAATGGCCAGGTCAGCTACACTTGGCTGTCCTATGACGTGAACCGCAAGGTCCAGCTCGGCCCGGCAACCCGTGAGCACAGCGGCTCGCCGGACGGCAGCAACCTGACCGCCGCCCTGAACGCCGGTTACGAGTTCGGCACCGAAGGCGGCTTCCGCCACGGTCCGATCGCCTCGGTGATCTGGCAGCAGGTCAAGATCGACGGTTACACCGAAAGTGCCGATGCCGGCACCCTCGCCACCGCGCTGGGTTACGGCAAGCAGGATGTCGATTCCACCGTGGGCCGTATCGGTTGGCAGGCCCGCTTCGACGGCGGCACCGTCAAGCCGTACGTGCAGGTGACCTACGACCACGAGTTCGAAGACACCAAGCAGGCCAGCGCCTGGGTGCAGAGCCTGCCGGACGTGGGCATGTACCGCGTGCCGGGCATGGACTTCGACAAGAACTATGCGACCGCCATCCTGGGCGCGCGCATGGAACTGTTCGGCCTGCAGAGCAACATCGGCCTGAGCGCCACCACCCTGCAGAAGCGTGCGCAGGACGCGACGCTGTTTGCCAGCTTCAGCGGCAGCTTCTGATGCACACGACGGCAGGCCTGCGGGCCTGCCGTCCACTCAACGGGCAGGCTGCAAGGGCCTGCCCGTTGCGTTTGAACACGTGCCCCGCATAGACTTGTCGGGCAACGCGGGCGTAGCTCAATGGTAGAGCTGTAGCTTCCCAAGCTACTGACGTGGGTTCGATTCCCATCGCCCGCTCCATATCTCCCAACGGTTTGCGCCATATGAAGGCGCTCCGCAATATCAGAGCCGCTCCGCAATTAGCGGTAGGAAGCGGCCGACCTGATCACATCCACTCCTGGTATGCCTAGGGTCTCCAGCATGATCGAGATCGATGTGAGCAGGCTCTGATTCTTTGGGCCAACAATGACCTGACGAATGGGGCTCTGTCCGGTGGGGCCGATGAAGCTCAGGTCAAGATGGGGCACCGGTGATCCTTGCTTCATCATGAAGTTCACCGGGAGAGGCCCGTGCTCGCAGCCGAAGGCCCTGCCCGGTTGATCGACTAATCTATGGCTTCTACCACTTTCCTCCAGCCCAACAAGATGGATCAGCCGCACCTCTTTTTCCTCGCCGAACGCCGGATTTTTGTAGGCGCTGAGGTCCATGGCTAGTTTGAAAGCGTGTGCGAAGAAGGTGTCGTCATCGATGGGCCCTTGTTTTTCACGTTTGTGCAGTTCCAAGATGAAATCAGCGATCTCGGTGACTTGCTCCACTTCGCTATAGCAGACTCGAAGCGGCGTGACAGGCAATCTCAGAATCATTTCCGCGTCAAACCCGATGCAGAATCCCAACCCGTCCTGTGAGTAGGCGCGCCATTGACTAAGCGTGTCTCCGTCAGTTGAAAGGCAAGATGCAAGCGGCAGCGCAGCCCTGCCTGATCCACTCAGAATGGCGTCAATTCGATTCAAGAAGTCGACTCCCACCTGGTCTAGCAGTTGCGTTGCAGCTTTCTCCCATGCTTGGTAGCCCCAGTGCATCTCGAGATAGTCGTTCATCGAGTAGATATCGCAAAAGCGAAGCTTCTTCCCGGTGCAAATTGCCAGGAACGTCTCAGGAGAGCAGTAGTGGTAGAGCATGGAGCCCACAGCGGGAAAGTAAGTGCGGGGCAGTTCCAAGTGAACGTCCATTTCGTTGATCCCATCGCGCCGAATGCGTCAGGACAGTCTGTTGCCCCATAACGGAGGGCGCAAGGTGTTTTCGTGCCGATTTTTTCCGGGGGGCATGCTTTAGATGGTCAGCGAGTCGGAGTTGCTTTCGATCCTCTTTTCTTTCGAACGTAGATCTCAGTTGTTGTGACCGACGAATGCCCCAACTGGGCCTGCGCCTCGCGAATATCCTTGGCCGAATCGGCCTTGTCTGTACCCGCCTTGGCGCGGAGATCTCGGAACTGGAACTCCCCCTTTGCAATGCCCGCCGCCTCCCTAGCCTTGTCGAACCGATAGCGGAGTGCCGCCCGGCCGAGCGCTAGGCCGTCATCGTCCACGATCAGTCGCGTGCTGTAGACCTTCTCTCGCCCGTTCGGGCACTTCTCCCCCTTACGCTTTGCAATGCGCTCGAGCAGTGCAGCCAGCTCGCCCGTGATCTCCATGGTGACGCGGTTGCTGGTCTTCGACTGCTGGATGATGAGGCCGCGCGCTGTTACCTGACGCACGTCCATGGACCACACGTCGCCGACGCGCTGACCGGTGAGATAGGCCAGGTCCATAGCGTCACGCAGAGCTGCGTCGGCGTGTGCATAGACGGCCCGGAAAGAGTCATCGTCCACGTACACGTCGCGGCCGGTCTCCTTGTTGCGACGAATGCCCTCGCATGGGTTAGGTAGATCGGTGATTCCCTTGCCCCGTGCCCAGTTCCAGATGTGCGAGAACAGCGACACCTCCCGGTTCGCGATCACTTTCGCCTTCCGCCAATCCAGATACTGCCGGATGTTGATCGGGCGGATGGCTTCAAACGGCGCCGGCGGCGCGTCGAAGTAGCTCAGCAGCGCGGTGATACAGCGATTGTTGAGGCGCTGGGTGGTGACGGCCTTGGTAGGAACCACCTCGGCGCGGTAGCGATCGGCAACGTGCCGGAAGGTCACGACGGCCGCTGCGGGGATCGTGCTAGCGTGTTCGATCTCGGCCCATCGCTTGATGGCCACGCCGTAGTCGCTGCCGAGGGGTGTTTCGCGCCTCGGCTTGCCGCCGTGGTCATAGTAGTAATGGGTAACGCCCGATTTCTGCTTGCGTGGCCTGAACCGGGGGATTGCCCCCGGCTTACTCGGTTTCCGTCCCATTTCAAGCGACCTTGCTGGAAGTCCATGTCGGCGGCGCCTTTGGTGCATGCGCCGTTCCCTCAACGCTGGAGCGCAGCACGACCGGCCAGTCGTGCGCGTCCAGGTAGTGCTTGATCCCGTTCTTGCGGAGAAATGCCGCCTGGCGCGCGCGCTGTGGTGTACGGCACAGGCCGGTGATCTCGTCTCGCGAAAGGTACATGTCAGACGGCACTGGCCACCTTCCCTCCGCCTGCCATCATCAGGCGCATCTGTACGACGTTGTCGGCAACAGCTGCCGGCGACGGTGCCCGCGCGCTGCGCGCCGGACGATTGAGCCGGCGCCACGCCTCGATGGCCTTGTCGGGATCGGCATGCTTGCTGGTCGACCTGCAGGCGCACTCGACCAGGTGGCCGCCGCCGGCGGAGGCGCAGCGCTTGTCGTGGATGTGGCGCGCGCGGTGGCCTGCGGCGCAGTTCGGCAACCCTTCCGGGTGGCTGATATGTTCCTGGGTCATGGCTTGTTGCACTCCTCGATGTGGGCTTCGAGCTGTTCAATCAGGAAGGTGGCTTCGGTGGCCCTGCGGCGGCGCTCGTGCGTGCTGACCGGTGCCGGGCCGGCGTCCCGGATCCACTTCAGCGGCTCAAGGAACCAGCTCGGGTCGACAGGCAGCAGCTTGCGCGGGTCGGGCTTGTTGTCGGGTGGGAAGCAATCCGGCCCTGCCCAGTCCTCGCTCATGCCGCAGCGCGTGCAGACGCGCCGCTGGAAGTCGTGGACCTTCTCGGGCTGGATAACGCGCGGTGTCTCGAACAGTGCGCGGACAACGAGCCCACGCTGGTGGGCGGCGTAGACGTGGCCGGCGTCCGCCTGCATCCAGCAGCCAGGCCGGTGATCGTCCTTGTGGCGGTACTCCCAGCGCACTGGCTGAGCGGTGTAGAGCGCTTTCAGCAGGGTGTCAGCCCAGGCGCGCACCTCGCGGCCGTCGACAGCGGTGGCCGGATCGACACGCCGCATGGCAGAGACAACCGCGGCGACAGGCGACGATGCCTTGGTGGCCTCGACAACGGTGGCCGGGGAAACAGGAAGTGGTGCGGTCATGTGAACAGATCCAGTTGGGCCGGCAGTGCCGGAGATGGGGCAGGCACTGCTGATCGTTCAACGGCGATCAGATGCAGCAGGCGCGCGCGATCTGCGGCGGCCAGGTCCATGCAGTGCCAGAACGGCGGATCCATCAGGCCGCCATTGCCTGGGCCCTGAAGACGTACGCGCCGCGCGAGTGCCAAGTGCTGCCGCATGAAGATCAGCAACCTGTGGCGGGCGAGCGGGAACCCAGCGGCGATCATCGGAACATCTCCAACTGCTGCGGAACGGCCGGACGACGGATTGCGTAGGGGCTGGGATCTCGTTCGTTGAGCAGGTCCAGGGCAATATGGAAGTGGTAGCCGCGACCGTTCATGTCGGTGATGCAGACCATCGGGAAGTAGCAGACCGCGATCGCACCGGAGCAGAACAGGTAGTAGCCGCGACCACACGGCGCGCGGCCGGCCTCGGTGCTGCTGTCCAGCATGTCGCGCGTCCAGCCGGCGGCAATGCGGACGGCTACCGCGTTCGATGCGATCTCCCATGCCTCGTCTCGGTCCATGATCCGCGAGGACACCATGCCCATGGTGCGCAGCGCGGCGGCCATGTCGCCGGCAGCGAGCGCCTGCAGCGCTTGGCCGCGAGCCTCCCACAGAAGAGCATCCTGGGGTGCGATTAAGTCCAGCTCGACCCCGGACATGCTGGCCAGCTGCCGGCCGACCTCGGGGTGGTCGATTGCAGCGGTGAGCAGCTGGTCAGCCATGGCAGTTCTCCGCCCGCCGCACCGGCATGGCAGAATGCCGGCGAGTCCACAGGGGGATCAGGGAATGAACTGGCTTAGTGCGGTGTGGAATGGAATTAGCCCTTGCATGGAGCCAGGGATCGGCAATTGCGTCGTGTGGTGGGACGCATGGGCCGCAGTCGGCGCTTGGGTCGCCGCTGGAGCGACAGTTTTTGTGGCTATTGCAGCGCAGAAAACTTCGGCAAGAGCAGTGCATATCGCGAGCGAGCAGCACAAAGAGACGGTTGACGCTCGGAGCGCAAGCGCCCGAATAATAGGGCGCATGCTGCTGCACGAGGTCTCTCGCCTGCCCTACGAACTTGCCGACCAATACAAGGCGATGGAGAGGAATAAACCTCGGATCTACGATGGCCAGTTCCCCGAACCCGATATGGAGGTCCGCACCGACGCTGTGCGTAGAACTTGCTCCTCTTTTCTGCCTGGTGCTGAAAAGCTTCAGGATCGGCTGCACCACCTGCCTAACAAAATCGGAGACGACCTTGCCTCCTTGATCGGGTACAGCAGAACGCTTAACCATCTCGCACAGCGCTGTCTTGATGCTACGCAGCGAACGGTAAACCCCGCCCAGGCACAGAACGCCCTCCTGATGGAAGTGGGATCGGTACGTTCCTACATCGAGTTGTTCCAAGAGGCGGCGATTCCCTTCGCCAACGAATTCCGCGCTTTCGTCGGAATCGAACCTTACGACTACAGCGGCTGCGCCCTGAGCAAGAACGCGAATTGAGCTGTTTTGACGCATGGGCTTAGGCATTGTTGTGGTCGATATGTCGGTTAAACAGGGAGCCGACATGTGGAAGTCCGGTCGGCGGCGGCGCCCGGTGGGCCGGGCGGGCGGTTGCTCAGTGCGTGTCGTCGGTGGGCATTGCCCGGCGGCGCGCGGTGCGGCGCTGCATTTCGGCGCGGAAGGCGGGCCAGCCGCAGCGGGCGTCGTGCCAGCCGAAGTAGGCGATGCCGGCCAGGGCGATCAGTACGAAGGAAGCGGCGCCGGTGTAGATGGCGCGCGCGAGCAGCGCCATCAGGGCTCAGACGATCACGGCGCAGAAGAAGGGCAGGACCAGGTGGCGCATCACTCGGCCTCGCACAGGAAGCCCGGACTGGCTTCTTCCAGCCACGTCCGCATGGTTGTCATCTCGCCGGTCGGCTGCTCGTCTTCCCCGAACTCAGGGATCGAGCGATCGAGCTCTGCGGCGGACACCTCGCGGGGGTAGCCTTCACCACAGACATCGCCCACGTCTTCCTCATACAGACGGGCGGCCTCTTCCGGCGTCGCGGCGGCGTAGATCGTCGGCATATCGTCGACGTAGAAGGCTTTCAGCTGGGTCACGGGGATTGCTCCTGGCGGGGTGATGGGCGGGATGCCGACGGCCATGGCGGCGAAGAAGTCGTGGTCGGTCATGCGCGCGCCGCCTTGGCCTGTTCGTACTCGCTGCCCAGGATCTCGGTCATGCGGGGCATGGCCTTGCTCGTGGAGGCGTAGACGAACCCGTTGGAGCGGAACAGCGTCAGGCCCTCGAAAAAGAAGTCGCAGCTGCTGCTGAACCCGAGCGCGCGGATCACGGCATTGGTGTCGATCTTTCGAGTAGGCATATGCTCGTTCCACTCGGCCTGGAGTGCTTTGAGCGCGGCCTTGGTCTCGGCCGTTGCGCCGTTGAGCGGCGCGCTACGTGGCCACTGCAAACCGTTTGCGTCGGGTGAACGCCACAGCTCGCGCGGCTTGGCCGGGGTGAACCTGATGCCGGCCAGGCGCGCCGGATCCGCGTACACCAGCCCCTTGCCACCAAAGCGAGCAGCGAAGGCATCGACCTCGGCCTGCAGCATCGCCTTTTCGGAGCGCTCCTTTTCGTAGGCTTCCAGCACGGCGGGATCGTTGGTCTTGTAGAAGCTCATGCGGCACCTGCCTGTGCGCGCGCTGCGCGTCGGGCCGCAGCGACAGCGCCTGCCGCGCTCTTGCCCTGCCGCAGGACGGCATTGGCGGCGAAGCTGGAGGCGATGACGACCTGGTGGGGGAGGAGGCCCCAGCGGCGCCCGGCTCGGGCGACGATGCCGGCGGCTGCAGCGGCTCGCTGAGCGCTGGAGTGGTTGGCGAGGGCGGCGCTCATGCGGCGGCGCCTTGCTGCGCGGCGCGCAGCTGGTTGGCTGCAGCCTGTAGCTGTTGAGCGAGCTGTTCGGCTTCGCTGGCATCCATCTGGACGCTTACGTTTCCGAATTGGGCCTTCACCCGGCCCAGCGGGAGCAGTGCGAAGGCGGCTGGGGTGAGGTCCTTGAAGACGCCAAGAGCGAGCGTGGCCATGCGTGATCTCCTGCGCCGGGCCCCGGGATGGGGCGGTGTTGGGCGGCAGGGTAACAATAGCGACGCTATCTACATGCGTCAACAGCAATGCTATCTAAACTTCGATCTTATAATTAACCGGTTCAGGTTTTGCCGGAGCGAGCGGCTGGCGACTCGCCCCAGTCGTTACCCGTATCGACTCCGTAGCAGGCCGGCATCCTCAAACGAAACGCCATCGCGGATGCAATCTTGAGCGCGCTCCAAGTCCTTGTGGAGCTGGATGAGATCTTCGTCAGGGAGCTGTTCGATACCCGCGAGTCCGAAGCAGGCTTGATCGACAATAACCTGCATTTGCCCGCCCCAGCGGCGCACCAAGTGGCGAATCATCCTGCAGTGGGACTCGCGCACCATCACATCCATTCTGGTCTGTGCTTCCGCCAGCATTTGCGCGGCGCTGAGTTTGTCAGGCCGTGCGGCGCTTCCTACCGCTGCCAGCTTCGGCTTTACCCCCAGCTTTCGCTGGGCGCGCAAAGCGATCAGTTCCGCCAGCTTGTCCATCTCCCGATCCAGATCCATCAACAGCTCCCCCTTCCTTTCGCATTTCAGCAGCAAGCGCAACTCGGATTGCTTGGGCGAAAAGGTCTGGAGCCTGCTCAACGTCGAATTTCTCGCCGATGGCCAGACCCAGTGCTTTCCGTGCAATGCCGATCGCGTTGAGAACGATAGCTTCGTTCAGTCGCGATGGTTGCGACACCTGAAAGTGCTCACGAAGTCGTGCGTACTCGGCGCTGACCAAATGAGGTTCGGAGCCTATGACAGCCGCTAGGAGTTCGGCCTTGTCCCAAGGGACCGGGCGATGGCCGCTCGCGAACTGAGAGATGAAGCCGGGGCTCACGTCCAGGCGCTCAGCCACAGCAGCTTGCGTATGACCTGACGCGGCGAGCGCGCCAGTGATTGCAAGCCCTTCGGGAGTTTTGGGATTGGCTGGCCTAGGCATATAGCAATGCTATTTGACTAGGTTCGGAGTCGCGATCAGCAGTGCTATTTACATGGTTAGATAGCACTGCTATGTTTGACGCATGACGACGCCAATCCTCAAGGCAATTGAAGTGCTCGGCGGACAAGCCGCCATGGCCCGAACCCTCAGCGTGCATCCGGCGCTCGTGTCCCAATGGGCTACGGGCCGTCGGCCAGTGGCTGCAAGGCACATTCTGGCTATCGAAGCTGCGGCCGGAGTATCGCGGCATGTGCTTCGGCCGGATGTGTTTGGTGAAGGCGAGGCCGCCGAGGAGCGCCAAGTAACCGGCAGTGGTGCCACCAAACGCGCGCTCCGCGCAAAGCTGGGCCTGAGCACCGACAAGCAGCTGGCAAAGGTGCTGCAGCTGCCTGTGGAAGAAGTGAGCGCCTGGGAGGACGAGGACATGGTCCCGGCCTTGCCCCAGGTACTTCAACTGCTTGGGCACTCCGAGCAGCAGGAGCCGGCCAAGCCGGCAAACGACGACCCCGATGCAGACCGCATCGGTCCTATTGAGGTGGCTTGAAATGCGCGCGCTGAAGACCTGGATTCGCAGGCAGCTGCTGCCGGAGTTGCCAGAGCTGCTGGAGCTGCTGGAGTTGAAGAGGCGGCTGGCGCTGGAACGTGCGCTGCGCGCGCAAGTTGGCAGCGCCGAAGCCGCCAACGCCAAGGCTAACCCACCAAGCTCCGAATGAATGCCTTGTCCTGCTTCAGCTCGCTCACCGCGATCCGGAAGGCCGCCGGTCTGGTCAGAACCTTGTGAGTCTCCCCGTTTAGGTGAACCTCCTCGATATCGGCCTCGCTCTCTGCCCGTTCGATGTTGAGCCTGATTTCCCCCACTCGATTCCGGATCAACAGCGTCCTGATGTCTTCCAGTAGTTCGATTTCCATGTCGCCCTCCTTGCGGGCTGTGTTGTTGGCACATCCAGCGTAGCGCAAGGAGGGCGACGCCCGTCGTCCGTGAGTTGTTGATCTCCATAGCGCCCATCGTGCGCCACCCCTGAGAGCCTGTCATGAAGCCCAAGCCCCATTTCCTGCCCAAGCGCCAGACGGTGATCTACGGATTCACCGAGCAGATGCTGCGCGACACCGGCTCCAACCGCCGCAGTTTTGCGATGGCGGTGGCCGATACCTACCTGTCGCTGCTAGGCGAGGACGACCGTGAGGTTCCGTTCCGCATCACGCTCGGCGGCGATGGTGACGCGGACAAGAAGCACAACGGCCAGATCCTCGGCCGCTACCTCGACGGCGTGGTGAAGACTCTGCCGGCCGACCTGGAGGACGCGTGGGTGCTGAGCCTGCCGGAGCCGTACCGCAGCAGTTGTGAGCGTGAGCTTGCCCGGCGGCGCGGGATCCTGCCGATCCGCATGGATGCCATAGAAACGGTAGCCGATACGACCGGCGTTGGCCAGCTGATGAAGGATTTCGGTGACTTGTGCGCCGCAATCAGCCCTGCGGTTGCCGACGGTGTGATTGATGAAAAGGACCGTCCCCACGGGCACAAGATCATCAACGAGTGCGATGACATGGTCATCAGCGCGTTGACCTTCCGCAAGGCCGTCATCCGCGCCATGGGACTGGAGACGGCCCGATGAACCATCCCGCTCGCTCCACTGATCCCAGCACCAGCCATGAAGCTGCGAGCCGTTTGGTGGTCAGTGGCAAACAGCGTGCCCAACAGGCAACGACCGAGGCAGCGGTAAGGCGCTACCCGGGCCAGAGCAGCCTGCACCTTGCGACCCTTACTGGGCTAGACCGACACATGATCGCCCGTCGCCTGCCTGAGTTGGAGAAACAGGGCCGCGTGTGGAGAGGCCCGAAGGCGCCTTGCGCCAGCGGCGACGGTAGCGCTTGCACCTGGTGGCCGGTCGCTCCGGGCGAGAACCTGGACCCGGGGCTCTGACATGTCGACCATCATCATGTCGCAGTGCTGGCCGCTTCCTGAACGAGAAGATGGCGCGCGAGGCGGCGATCAGCCGCGAGGAGCAGCTGCGGCAGAGCGCCGATGAATCGTTGGCGCGCGCGGTGTCGGAGGTCGCGGCCGGCAGCGGGACGCAGTTCGACAGCATCAAGCTCTGGCCGTTCAACCAGACCATTGAAGGGTGGACGGGCAACGGTGCGCCAACCCTCGTGGATGGCTGGCTGCGGCCCGCCAACCACGCCACCGCGCCCTGGGTGCAGTCGCCGGTGGCCCTGGCCGTAGACGGCAGCGCATACCGCTTCGTGAAGCTGCGCGTGAAGCGCGTTGGCTCGCCGACGTGGAACGGATTCCTCCAGTGGATCATCACCACGGACCAGGCATGGAACACGCAGAAGCGTGTGGCCATCCCGGAACCGGCGTGGGACGTGAACGGCGTGGCCACCGTCGACGTGCAGGACATTGCGTGGTGGCCGGCCACGGTGGATGCGATTCGCCTGCAGCTGGGGGCGGCGCAGACCGTCGCCAACTACTACCTGATCGACTACATCGCCGTCGGGCGTCCGCAGCCCGGCGCGTCGGTGGCGTTGGTACAGGAAGAAACCCAGGCGCGTATCACCGCGGACGCCGCCGAAGCTCTCCAGCGCAACACGCTGGCCGTTCAGATGCGAGGCAACTACACCGGAACCGATCCGCTGCAGCTGACTGCAGGGCTGGCCTACGAGGAGCTGAAAGCCCGAGTGGCTGCCGACTCGGCGCAGGTGCAGCGCATCAGCACGATGGAGGCCCGCATGCCTGCCGGTGCCGGTTCCCTGGCAACCGCGGCATCAGTGACGGCACTGCAGGAGGCTACCGCCACCACCACAAACGCGTTGGCGCAGTCGATCACCAACATCAACGTCTCCCTCCAGAACATCGGCGGGGACAATCTGCTGCCGAACAGCAGTTTTGAGACCAGCCAATCACCGAACAGCACACTTCCCGACTGGTTCGCGTCCAACAGCATCGCGCAGACGGTGAGCTATGGCGCAACCTATGCAGTGACCGGATCTGCGCGGGCCATCCAGATCGGTTCGACCAACGCCCTCACAGCCGCCGGCCAGTACATCGGCGTTGAAGTGGCGACTGCCAACAGGCCGAAGCCCGTGCCGGGGGCCAAGTACACGCTGTCGGCGTGGGCATGCCGAATGACTGCCAGCGTGGGCCGGATTCAGTTGGTGGTGCAGTGGTTGGACAACGCCAGCGCAGGAATCGGACCGGGGCAATACGCTCCGATTGTCGACATGACCGACGTCATGACGCGGTACACCGGGACGTTCACTGCGCCTGCCAATGCTGTCAGCGTGCGCATCTTTATCCGTGCGGCCGGCACTGCGGCAGGGCAGTGGCTGGCTATCGCGATCGACAACGTGATGTTCCAGCAGGGGGAGATAGCAACCAATTGGATGCCCAGCGGTACTGAGTTGCAAGGAACGATCAATGCCACGGCCTCTGCCCTGTCGGGTTTGACCACGACTGTGAACCAGCTCGGATCGACGGTGGACTCCCAAGCTGGGCTGTTGACGGCGTTGCGCAGCGACTTGACGAACGTTTCCGGCAAGACGGATGCCAATGCGTCGGCGTTGCAGAACCTGACGACCCGGGTGACGACGGCTGAGGGCAAGATCGAGTCGACCACAACCAGTGTCACCAAGCTTCAGTCAGAGATGAAAGCCAGTTTGGCCGGTGGCGGTGGGATGTTCCCATCGGGGACGTTTGAGCAGTTCGCGGATGGCTATCTGCTGTCCCAAGGCTATGGCACGACGTTCACCGTCAACACGTCGGCAAAGCGCAATGGAAATCGCGGCCTGTTGATTCAGGTGCCCTCTGACGCACGCCCTGATATAAATGCCGATTGCTATCCGGTCACCGAGTTCATTCCCCTCGTCGGAGTTCGACGCCTGTACGTCGAGGCATGGGCAGCACTTTCCTCTGGTAGTGCTGAGATTCCGCCCGACAACAAGAGCTATCTGCGCATTGGCGTTCAGACCTCTGCTGCAGGTGTTGGCGGTACGAGCAATGTTTGGACGACTGTGAATTGGGGGGTCGCCAGCCTGTCGAAAACCTCGTGGACGAAGGTGAGCGGGTATGTGACGACCAATGCATCTGCGGCACAGGGGCGCTTGTTCATTTCGTTGCCCGGCCACGCAACCGACCCGAAGTCCCAGCGCGTGATCGGGTCGATTCTGCTGCTGGATGACATAGTCATCACCGACGTAACTGAGGCATATGCCGGACAGCAGGCTTCGGAGGCGAACACGCAAGCCATCACCGGGCTCACCACGAGGGTTGCGAACGCAGAAGGCACGCTGGCCAGCACTGCAAGCCAGCTCACCGTGCTGTCCAGCACTGTCAATGCGTCCTTCAACCGCGGCGAGAACCTCAACGTCAACGCGATGTTCGACGGAGATATGGCGCCGTTCGTCAAGGGGAACAGCAACCAGCAGAACGGTGATGTGACCTGGATCTCTGGTGGGGGGCAGCAGGGCAGCGCAATCCAGATGGTGCACAAGGCCGGTGCAGCCGGTTCGCCGTTCGTTTACGCCAACGGCGGTCGCTGGGTTCCACTGAAGACGGGGCGCACCGGTCGCAAGCTGCGCACGGTGATCGTCGCCAAGGTTGTGACCGGTGGTGCAACGCTGACCGCGCGCTGCCGGGCTCGGGATACCACAGGCGAGGGCAACAACGACCAGACCACACCGAACCTCACGAGTTCCTGGCAGCGTTTTGTGCTGGAGCACCCATTGGGCGACGCTCGCACTGAGGTAATGAGCCAGGTGTGGATCACCAACCGCGGAACTGGCGACGCAACGGTCCTTGTCGATCGCATTGAGTTCTACGACGTGACCGACGAGCTACTGATCAGCGCCAATGCTTCGGCGACGGCCGGGCTGACCACGGCGGTGAACCAGCAGGGCAGCAAGCTGGATGCGACTGCGCAGGACCTGGTGAGCCTGAAGACGCAGGTGGGGGACGTCAACGCCACGGCCTTCAGTCAGATGCAGTCGACCGTGCAGCAGCACGACGGGAAGATCAACGCCAATGCAATCGCGATCCAAGGGGTGCGGGCGGGACTCGGTGAAAAGGCTGACGCTGCCGTGGTGCAGACCATGGAAGTCCAGGTTCGGAACCAGGGTTCGGGCGGCAACCTCCTGTCCAATTCCACCTTCCCTAACTGGACGGCGACGCCGTGGGCATGGCTGGCACCGGAGGGGTTTGGCAACTTCGGAAACACTTCAGGCAACGCGAACTACATTCCGCAGGGGATGACCAGCGCGCTGTCGGCGATGCGGCCCGGGATGTGGGCAAATGGTTCGAACGCCTTTGCCACCGCTGGAGATACCCTGCCGGCAGAGGCGGGAAAGACCTACTGCATTTCGGCGGTGGTCAACTCGCACCGTTGCCGGGTGCTGTTCTATGCCGAGTTTCTCAACGGATTGGGGCAGATCATCGGCAGCGTCGGCACGCCGAATATGGAACCTGCAGGCTTGACCAGCGGGCCTATCTCGACCTTCCCGCGCGGGTTCGGCATCGCCAAGGCACCATCGGGAACCGTGTCGATGGTGGTGCGCCTGCGCATCCAGGGAATGGGGCAGGCAGACCCCTATTTCTGGATCATGCGGCCGATGCTGTCCGAAGTGGCCGAGGGTGCAACCCAGCCGCCCACATGGTCACCGGGCGGCAACGAAGCCAGCGCCCGCTGGGGCGTGGACGTTCGAGCGGACAAGAAGATCGCAGGCATCGCCTTGGCAGCAACGGGAGAGATCAGCTCGTTCGATGTGCTGGCAGATATGTTCCGCGTCTCGTCCTCTTCGGGTGGCCAGCGCACGGAGTACAGCGACGGGCACTGGCGCACCTACTACCCGAACGGGCAGCTCGCCACGCGCATGGGCTGGTGGCAGTAGCAAAGGGCGGGAGGCGCCAAGGCCCTCCCGCCAATCATTAGGGAGCATCGCATGCCGGCAGGCATCCAGACCTTCAATCTCGACGGGTCGCTGGAGATCGACTACACGACCCGCTTGGGGCTTTTCATCGGCACGATTCAGACCGACTCCGTGCACGGCAATTCGACGTGGGTAGGGCCGCTGCCACCTGGGGATTTCCTCTTCTACGTGGTGCCTCCGCCTGCACAGCCTGGCCGCACGCCAACCGTCTGGTACTCGGATGGCCGGGTCTCCTGGGGAACGGATGTGGATGCCAACGGGCAACCAGTCTTCTCCCTGGTCCCTGCAACTGTGCTGTACGGAGTGCACTGATATGCCAGCAGGCTTTGAGGCGTACACCCCATCTGGAACAGTGCAGGTCCGCAGCGACCTGCTCAACTTCCACCTGCGCCACAAGTTCGATATCAACGAGGCGGGCGCCGTTGCCTACCAGGTGTCGGGGATCGTAGTAACCCGGTACGTCACGCGTGACTTCCAGGCCAAGAGCCCGGTGGTCGCGGTCACGGGTCCGAACAACAACTTCGGGCTCAGCGTGATTCTGACCAATCTCGGCGGCAACAACTGGCGCGTGTCAGCCTACACGGGCTCATCGATTGTGTTCGGCACGGTGTGGGTATACGACTCGGTTGTGACTGGAACGCCGGGCAAGACCGGCATCGAGGTCTACCGAGAGCACACCGGCGAGCTGGCTTTCGCTTCTTGGGCAAAGCCCCTTCGGATCGTAGGCGTGACAACTGCCCCGTTCGGGGCGGCGGAGGGCGCCTACATGCAAGTCCCGGCCGGTCGGCGCTACGCGGTGATCTCGTCTCGTTCGTGCCAGCGGATCGAGCGTGGTGTGGGGTTCCGGTTGACCGGGCCGCAGGGCGATGGAACGGGCGCAGCGGGGTCGGGACGCTTCTACTATGCCGGCGCGACTGCCCTGATACCGCAGTCAGACAACGCCACGCAGTTCAGTGCATCCGGCCACTTCGTGCTGATCGACGTGACCGGACATTGAACTTCGTACAGGCAGCGTCCAGCCGCAGGTTCCGTCGTACTTCGGTTGAGCGCTATGCCACGGGTTGCAGTAGATCCTCGCGGTCGTTCCGCGGCGTGTTCACCGCCCGGGTGACCCGATAGGCTTCCATCGCAGGCGGCTCGCTGGCCAGCAGCATCGCCATCGCATCGTCCGGACTAGCGGCCATCCACTCATCGATCTGGCCTGCCTGCAGCCACACCGGCATGCGGTCGTGAATGTCGGCCGAGACGCCGCTGCTGTCGCCGGTGATGATGGTGAAGGTGCCCAGGTTGCCCTCGGGCAGCAGGGGGCTGGCGTCCTCCCACAGGCCAGCGGCCAGCAGCGGCCCGGTGGCGTGGATGAACCAGGGATCCTTCTTCTCGTCAATCGGGCTCACTGACCACTCGTAGTACCCTGCCATGGGGATCACGCACCGGCGCTTCTTGAACGCCGATCGGAACGCCGGCTTGGTGGCCACCGTCTCGATTCGGGCGTTGATGGTCGAGCCCTGCAGGCCCTTGGCCTTGGCCCAAAACGGTAGCAGCCCCCACGCCAAGCGGGTTACCTGCCGGCCTTCGCCCCGGTCCAGGATTACCGAGGCCCGCTGTGTCGGCGCGAGGTTGTAGCTGGGCTGGATCTCGGCCAGGCCGGGGGCAAGGTCAGCCAGCCCCGGCTGGCCGAAGTCGACAACGGGCAGCTGGACGAATCGGCCGCACATGGCAAGTCAGGCCGGCATCGCTTGGGGTAGCGTGTGCCCCAGCACGTGGTCGCACTCAACCAGGCGAGCATTGCTGACGGCTTGACGCTCGCCGCATCCGGCGCACGCGAGTAGGGTGCCGCCTGGCATGGTCTCCAGCTGCGGCGCCTTGGAATGGGTGATGTGCTTGCAGTGGTTGCAACGGACGCTGATTGCGCTGACTCGGTGGAGGTTGCCATCGCGGTCGCGTACTGCATCAAGATCGAGAACGTAGAAAAGGCCTGTATCGGGCATTGCGGTGTACCAAGAATTTTTGGGGATGCTGCCCTGATCGCTGCCTCCGTCTTGTGATGAAGGTCCGCATTCAGCATCACGCGTTCCTGAATTGTTGTGCAAGTGGTCGCCACCTCACGTAAACGTTCTCACGCGTCTGTTAGGGTCGTGCCTCATCAAGGAGGTGCGCAATGCCCATCACGGCGGTTGTATACGTGAGCAGTGCTGGTGGGGAGATCGCCGGCGACAAGCTGGGCCTGTCCAACGGAAAGTTGGATCAGATTGTGGACGACGCGGCCCGGTTCAACCTTAATGCTGGGGTTACGGGGGTGCTCCTCTTCGATGGCGAACGCTTCCTCCAGTACCTGGAGGGGCCGGAAGATGGGTTGTCAGTGGCGTACTCCCGCGTGCTGGGCGCGAGCAGCCACAACGGAATCGTGGAACTGCAGCGGGGCCGGGTGGGGCAACGCCGCCTGCCGTTCTGGCCGATGAAATGGCTTCCGGTAGAACCGGTAGAGCTGAAGCGGTTGGCTCAAGCCGACTGGACTCGATTCAATCAGCGCGGCGACGCCGAGGATGCAAACCCAGCGGCTATGGATCTCCTAGCTTCGCTGGTTGAGCCTTACGCTGTGGCCGCCTGATCCCCTTGGCGATGCTCCCCGATCTGCTCGGTGAGCACGGTGAGTGACTGCTGGAAAGCGGCGGCGAACAGATCGCCGTCGCTTTGCCTGTGCTTAGAGGCGATGCTGGGCAAAAGACTCAGCCAAGTACCGGAGAGCCGTTCGGGTGCTGGGTGAGTCAGCGTGAGTACTCGAAGCGCGTATTCCGCTGCCTTGAGATAGCCGCGGTGCATCTGAAGTTCTGACTCGCATGCGTGGAGGCGATCGAGGGTTTCCGTGATTTCGGTCGTCATGACGGTCTCGACAGTTGGGGGTGGGGAAGGCGATAGTCTGGCGACCTCTGAGCGAGTCCGCTATGAGCATCCTCAACGTTCTGTTACGCCCTGACCAGCTCCTGGTCGCGGTCGATACCCTCGCGGAGGACGCCCGCACCGGAGCGCATTCGTCCGGCGCAAAGATGCTGCTGATCCCTCAGTACAACTTGGTGTTGGCGGCACGTGGGTCCACTCAGTTCTTTCTTCGCATCTACGAGCTCGCGCTCCAGGCAAGCTTCCGGGCCGATTTCACAATGGAGCAGCTGACAAAGGAGCTCGGGCTTGTGATCGACAAGTTGTGGCCAAGCTATGAGAGAGCGGCTGCCGAGGCGAGTCTGCAAATGGACGCGTTGGGCACGGAGTTGGTGCTGGGCGGTTGGTCGCCAAAGAGCGGCCGGATGGTGGCTACTGCGTATGCCAAGAGCGACAGCTCTAGGCCAGCAATTGTGCAACCGCTGGAGGGTGGCTTAGCTTCGCCCGGAGAGCCTCTTGCCGGAAGGCCAGATAGCTTCGCTCCGGCTGATGTGCTCGCAGCTGGCAAGATCCAAGCGGCATGGCTTAATAAGCGGGTGGGGCGGCAGGTGGCCGGGGGGCGGCTTCTTGCTACCGTGCTTCGGGAAGGGCAGGTGGTGACCCAGGACTTAGGTCAGATCTAAGTCCTTGGGCGTGAGTCCTGCAAGTTCCTGGGTGGCAGGAAGCTCAACTCGTGGCACGTGAGCAGCGTCGTGTCGGCGTGAGGTTGTGGCTGGGCTGAATCTCGGCCAGGCCGGGGGCAAGGTCAGCGAGCCCCGGCTGGCCAAAGTCGACAACGGGGAGCTGGACGAATCGGCCGCACATGGCCGGAGGGTAGCCCGGCCTGCCGTGCTCAAGGCGTGTATAGCCTCCAGCGCCGGCGTTACGGCTCCGTCCTGCGCGCATAACACTGTTGGTATGGTTGAGTTACAAGACATTGAAAAATATAGAGAAATAATGGAATTTTCGTTGACTCGCGAGTTTGCTGGGTCTACGTTCTGCGCTCCCAAACACGGAGCATGCAGATGATCGAAAAGTTTGAAATCCACAGTCGCCAAATCGCTGACGAGTTCCTGGCAAGCCTGGTCGCGAACGAGGCCCGGTTGGCAGATGCCAGCTTCCACGCCGCTGACAAGATCCATGACCCTTCCGTCCGCGAATACTTCTTGGACCGGGCGCAACAGATGCTGCAAGCCTGAGCCGCGCAAGCAGTGACGGATTACGGAGGGGGCCGAGCAAGGCTCGGCCCTGCAGTTCGGGAAAATTGCCGATTTCGTCAAACCGCCGATGCAGTGCTTAACAACTCCTTCCTCGAACGATTCAGCCAGGTCGCCGCCGCGTTCGCAGGATCTGCGACGCCCGGCCGTATCCTTCCGGCCATGCTTCCCTCGCACGGCTACCAAGGGTTCCGCACCGCCCCGATCCCCTCTGGCTGGGTCCAGACCGGTGAGCGCTGGGCGCTCTGGTACAACGGCCGGGAGACGGCCAGCGTCACGCCAGATGGTGGCCCTGGCGTCAGGCTATGTATGGAAGGCCAGAAGATGTGGCAGGTGAAGGAAGTGCGCGCCGCCAACGTCCGGCAGGCGAAGCGGTATGCCGAGCGCTGGTGCGCCGCCAGGCTCTACCCCGAGCTCCCGCTGCGTGAGGCCGTCGCCCGGCTGACCGACAGCACCCCGATCCAACCGGAGCCGCCACTGCCCGGCCTGCCTCCGACCCGCGAGCAGCGGCAACAGGCCCGGCGCCTGGCTGAGGCCGGGGCGAGGGAAATCGAGCGGATCAAGGCGGCGCTTGAGCCGCGCAAGCTGCCGGCAGAGACGAAACCCCGAGCGAGGGACGTCCGCACCAAGGCGTGGGTGAGGGCAGGACTGGAGCAGCTTCGGCGGAGCGTCTGAGAGGTCCGGGCGCGCTCCGCAATTGCTGCGGATGTTGTGTTTCTCTCGGTAAAAATGACCCTGCAACGGGGCGCATTGCGGAGCGGAAATCAGGAATAACCCATTGAAACGCATGTATTCCTGACGAGCTTCCCAAGCTACTGACGAGGGTTCGATTCCCTTCGCCCGCTCCATGTGCCGCAAGGCTTTGCGCCGCATCCAGGCGCTCCCAATATCCGAGGCGCTCCGCAATCTGCGGTCATTCCTGGTCCAAGGCCGCCTGGATAGCCTGTGCATCCTCCGAATGTCTCGATCTTTCTCAGCCAGCTGCGCCTCACTAGACTGAGCGGTCCATCTGGCCGCGTGCCTGTTCTGCACTGTTGAGCTGCGCGGTATGTTCTGCGGCCCTGTCGGCAAAGGCTTGGCCTCGCGCAGATTCCTGCAGGCGCTCCACGGCCTGTTGCAGGCGCTCTGGGTCTCCGGCGTTGGCCAGCAGTGCATTGACCTGCGGGTCGCGTCCTTCTTCCATGGAAAGTGAGCTGGATGACGAACCACGTTCCTTCGGTACATCGACAGGTTCACGGGGTGCATCACGGGACGTGTTCTGCTGGCGCTCGAGCTTGTCGATGCTTTCGCGGATTTCCCGTGGTGTGTCGGTCAGTCCACCAAGCTCGGACGCGTTCACGCGCTCGCCGGTAACGCGATACGCCGTATCGCTGGCCCACGATGCGCAGGTATTCGTATAACCCCAGGTTACCTTTTCACGCGATGCTGCCTCGAACTCGCGCAACTGTTCGGGGGACAAGGAGTAATAGCGGCTTGCTGTTGCCTCGAAGTTGTTCTCGATGCCGCGACGGATGTCGGTGGCGGGCGGCGCGGTCTCCTTGCTGAAGCGCGGATGGTCTGCGGGCCAGAGCCCGTAGGCCTCGGTCTTGCCGTCACGGGTGATGGTGAGCCAGGAGTGCCCATCAATCAGGGGGGCCCCGGGCTCCGTGTTCGTATGAATGCCCAGTACCGCGCGCTCTTCGGGTTGCTTCTCGTGATCAGACATCCGTATCCTCCTGCGTGTGCGCGGTGATCAGGGATAGACCTGTTTTTCGCCGTCGGAATGCACAACGACCACACGTGATCCGTCGTAGGGGAGGTGCACTTCCGCCTGCCACGAGTCATCCAGTGGGATCACCGATTTGGCCATGGGTTCGCAGGGGGCACCCACTGCGCAGCGTCCAATGACCACGCGCAACGTGTCGCCGACGCGCTCGTAATCCACGCCGCCGGAGTAGTGGCTGCTTTCAGGCCGGACCTTGTAACGCAGCACGATCTCGGTCGCTGAGTGCTCTTGAACGCTGATGGGCTCGACCATCGATTGCGAATAAACCGGATTCATCCTTGCTCCTGAGCATGCGGGAAGGGCGATGACGAAAAGCACGACCATTGCCATTGCCTTGAATGCAGGTCGGCGTGGCTTCTTGAGTGACATGTCCACAACGGGTCTCTTGTGTCCATCCATGAGCCGCGATCTAACCATGTTGTGCATTTAGTGCGCAAGCATAGGCGAAACTCATTAAGTCAATGTGAGTATGTCTGAGGCAGGAATGTGCGGAATGTGCGGCATGTATCAAGTCCCTGTTTTCCGGAGACGTCTTGGGTCGCATGCCAAGTTGTTGGCCCAAGAGCTGCGAGAAGAGCTCGGGATGGAGCTCGCAGATGACGAGCAGGAGGATGCCGTGTTCCTGCTGCTTGCGAATGTCGTTTGCCAAACAGGTCCCGTCTGCGCCGTCTTGGCGTGGAGATCGCGGAACTGAAAATCCCCTTCGCCCGCCTTCGGCCTTCCGGTTCCTGTCGAGCCGTTGGTTCAGTTGTTGCTTGGTTTGGAAATGCTAAAAGATCGTTAGCTAGAGGTTTTCATCATCCGTTGTCCGGAGCGCGAATGATCGCTGCACTTGTGCCAATCAGACGGTGCTTTGATTTTTCAGGGCGATCCAACCGGACAGAATTCTGGTCGTTCTTTCTGCTTGCTGCTCTCGTCGCGGCGCTCAGCTACAGCTTGGACAATGCCGGGTACTGGATGATCGGCACCGATCTACACAGCTGGGAACTGTCCTCGCTTCTCGGGAATGTGGGATGGGTGGTAGCGTTGGTTGCACTCATGCTTTTCCCTCTGCCAATGCTCGCGCTGACCGTCCGAAGACTGCACGACATTGATGAGTCTGGATGGTTCGTTGTGATTGCGTTGGTTCCTCTAGGGGTGTTCGTTCTGTTTCCGGTGATGCTTCTCCCCGGCAGCGAGGAAGAGAATAGATTTGGTTGACCACCATGGACCCTGCCGCTTCGATTGGGCGGGTTGGGATTGGATTCCCATCGCACGTTCCAGGCTGACAGCCCGGATGGGATGGGCCTGAGGCCGCCCGTGGGCGGCCTTTTCCGTGCTCAGTCCTCGTTCTGCACGTATTCCAGCTCTTCCCGCAACGCATTGAGGTTGAGCATCAGCAGCTTCGAGGCCAGGCGGATGTCGCGACGGTCATAGCGCGCCTGCGATTCGTGGTCGCGGGCAACCAGGCCGGCGCCTGGCATCAGGTGCAGGCGCTGCGCGCGGCGGACCAGGCAATCCAGCCCGAACACACGTGACAGCATGCGGCCGAGGATCACCCGTCCGGCCTGGCCCAGGTTGTCGGTGTCGATGCCATCGAGCTGCCGCACCTGCGCTGCCGCGTGGCGGGTGTGGGGGTTCTCGCGCAGTACCTCGCCCAGGCCCGACAGGCCACCGACGTGCATCTCGCGCAGCGCGATGTCGGCCAGGTGCTGGCAGAGCAGGTCGTTGGTGCCGTCGAACAGGGTATAGACCCGGGCATCGAGCAGGGCGTTGGCTGCGATGTTGTCCGCGCCGGTGCGATAGCCCTCGCCACCGCACAGCTGCTGGTAGTCGATGGCCGATTCCAGCATCAGTTCCGATGACAGTACCTTGGTCGCCAGCGATGCGAACATGCTGCCAGCGATGTCGTGGCGGTAGTCCTCTTCCAGCAGCAGGTGATGGTAGAGCGCGTTGCAGATCACGTAGTGGTTGCGGATGCGCGACACCTTGTAGCGCACATAGTCGATGTCGTACAGGCAACCCTTGCCGATCTGCCGCCCCTTGGTCTGCGCCAGTGCCTCGCGGTACAGCCTGCGCAGGAAGCCGCTGGACATCGCCGCCTTGCTGAAGCGGGAGGCGCACAGGATCTCGGCGGTATCGCCCAGGCCGCTGCGGCGCTTGTCCAGCCGCCGCTGCGCCGGTACCAGAATGTCGATGTCGTTGAGGCCATACCCGAGGTTCTTCAGGCCCAGGCTGTCGTATACCTCGGTGGTCACGAAGCCACCGTCCGAACGCCGATGGACGAAGTAGCCGAATTCCTTGCCGGCGTACTGCCGCGCGCATACGATCCACCAGTCGGCCTGCGCGCTGAATGCCTGCCAGTGTTTGCTGCCACGCACGTGATAACCGGCATCGGTTTCTTCGTAGGTGGTCTTCATCCGCGCCAGGCTCGAACCGAATTCCGGCTCGGTGAAGGCGATGCCGCCGATCACCGGATTCTCCTGGAAGTCGTCGAAGACTTCTTCCTGCAGTGCCGGTGATCCGGACAGTGCCACGTTGCGCAGGAACAGCACGGTGACGATCATCGTGTACATGCCCAAGGGCAGGTTGTACTCGGAAACGATCTCGATCACCTCGCACATCTCGCGATGGCTGTGCCGGCCGGCGTGCGTAGCCGGAATCGCCGGCAGGCAGATGCCCTGGTCCATCAGTTCGGTCCAGCGCTCCTTCGGCAGTGGCTGTTGCGGCAGCACGCGGCTGTCGAACGCCGGCAGCGCATCCTGGATCTGCCGGAGGAAGGTTTCGGTATCGCGGTGTGTCCTGGTCAGCATGGTTCCCTCATTGCCAATGACTGTGCGTACGCTTCGGTGAAGAAGATCGACAGCGCCTGGCGGCGTGCGCTGTCGATCTCCCGTGTGGTGTTGGCGGCGTAGTCGAAATGCACCATCACGCAGCGGCCGCTGGCGACCAGCTGCCCGTACTGCAGCGCGCTCTGCACGATCGACAGCGACGATCGGCCGATCGCATCGATACGGGTCTCGATCTCGACGTCGTGGCTGGCACGGATCTGCTTGAGAAAGTCGATCTCGTAGCGGCGCAGGATCAGGCTCAGGTCGCGCATGTTTTCGCTCTGGCTGAACTGCAGGAAGATCGGCAGCCGCCCGTGCTCGAACCAGACCGGCAGCGCGGTGTTGGTCACGTGGCCGAGCACGTCGACTTCTGAAAAGCGGGGCGAGATGGAAATGCGCATGGCTGGCCTCGGAGGGGGAAGGGATGCGGGCGCTAGCCCGCGTGCCGCGGAGCGCGTGCCGCCCACGGCAGCAGGACAGCGGCCAGATGCAGCGCGGCGCTGAGCCAGAGCGCGCCATCAAGGCCGATGCGATCGGCGATCGCGCCGGCGGCGACCGGACCGATCGCCTGACCTGCAGCGAAGGCCAGGTTGAACAGCGCCATCGCGCGACCGATGCGTGCTGCGGGCAGGTTCTGCCGGACCAGCACCGCGATCGCAGCCGCAGCGATGAACACGCTGGATCCGAACACGGCCGCTGAAACGAAAAGGCTGGCGGTACTGCCCAGCAGGGGCGCCAGCGTACCCAGCAGCGAAATCGCGCAGCACAGTGACAGCGTGTAGGCACCGGGCCACTGTCCGAGCGCGCGACGCCACAGCAGGCCCGAACCGAGGATGGCGACGCCCAGCACGCTCCACACCGCCACACCCGACTGCCAGGACAGGCCGTGTTCGCGCAACCAGGCGAAGATGAAAGTGAGGTAGATGATGTAGCCGCCGGCCCAGCAGAAATACGCGGCCAGGCAGACGCCGAGGTGCTGTAGTGGCAGTGGTCCGCTGCGATCCACCTCGGCCGTGGCTGCCGCTTCCTGCACCTGGCCGGCCAGCCGCAATGGCCACAGCGAGGCGAGCAGTCCCACCGCGCCCAGCGCCAGCCACGCCTGCGGCCATGCCGAAGGGCCGCGCAGTGCCAGCAGCGGCGCCACTGCCAGCCCGGCCGCGACGATGCCGATGCCTGCACCACCAAAGAACAGCCCGGTGGCCGCACCGCGCCGTGCCGGTGCGTGGCGGTAATGCAGCAGCACCAGGGTGCTACCGCACGCCGACACCCAGGCCGCGCCGATGCCGTTCAGCGCGCGCTGGCTGCTCAGCCATGGCAGCGCCCCGCTGGCGCCGGTTGCGGCCAGGGTGAACAGGCACAGGCCCAGCCCCACCTGGAACAGGCGGCGTGCGCTGACCCGGTGCAGCAGGGCATAGGCCGAGGCGGCTCCCAGCACATAGCCCAGTGCATTGGCGGTGTTGAGCCAGCCGGCCTGCGCGTAACTCCAGTGCAGGTCCTCGCGCATGGCCGGCAGCAGCAGCGCGTAGGCAAAGCGGCCGAGGCCGTTGGCCACCGCCATCGACAGGCACAGGGCGAAGGCGGGCCACAGCGAGGGCAGCGCGCTGCGCGCTGACGCCAGGACAGTGGCATGTGGCCCTGAATGCATGTTGCTGGCGTCTCCTGATCAGTGCGTCCCCCATTAGAACGGTCTTGGCCTAGACTGCGAGGTGTCCTGATTGACAAAAAAGAATCCGGAATGGACACGCCCGAATTCGTCATCGCCGTCCTCGACGGCACCCTTGCAGCCAGCGTCGGCGCGACCCTGGACGTGCTTGACTTCGCCAACCGCTCGGCCGAGCGGCTGGGCCGACCGGCATTGCGTTGGCGGGTCGTCGGCAGCCGCCGCCATCTGCGCCTGAGCAACGGCATGACCCTGCGCGCGGATCCGCTGTCGAGCATCGGCGACGGTGACCCTGGTGTGCTGGTGATTCCCAGCCTCGGCCTGGACGGCATGCTCGACGTCAACGGACACGAGCCCTGCGGACTGGACGCGCGCTACACAGATGGCATCGCCCTGCGTCGCCTGGCGATGGTCGATGCGCAGCAGTTGGCACGGCTCGCCCGGCAGTTCCACGAGCGCGGTGGACGTACGTGCGCCAGTTGCTCGGGCGTGCTGGTGCTGGGCGAGGCTGGGTTGCTGGACGGGCGTCGCATCACCAGCCACTGGGCGTTGTCCAGCCTGCTGCGTCGTCGCTTCCCGCGCGCGCGGCTGGACCCGGCCTGCATGGTGGTCGAGGACGGACGCCTCACCACCGCCGGCGCGGCGATGGCGCAGATGGACCTGATGCTGCATCTGGTACGGCAGTACGCGGGCCGCGAAGTGGCCGAAGCGGTCATGCGTTTCCTGCTGGTCGACAGCCGCAGCACGCAGGCGCGCTACATGGCGTGGCAGGGTGCCGACCATGACGATGACACTGTGCGCCGTTTCGAATCGTTGATCGAAACCAGTCTGCCGCATCCGCTGGGCATGGAAGAGGCCGCGCAACGCCTGCATCTGACCACCCGCACGTTGGCGCGACGGGTACATCGGGTCACCGGCAGTTCGCCGCGGGTGCTGGTGCAGGCGGTGCGCATGCGCATGGCGCAGCGCCTGCTGGAGATGACCGACCTGTCCATCGATGACGTTGCCGAACGGGTCGGTTATGCCAATGCGACATCGCTGCGCAAACTGACCCTGAAGATGACCCGGTTGACGCCGGCGTTGCTGCGCAGGCAGCTCTGATGCCGCTGGCACGCACCGGAGGCTGAGGCACCTGCACATCATCCAGACGCAACGTCGCCACGCTATGCTGCGCGCCTGCCGACCGATCCCACTGCGATGAAGCTCGCCATCCTGTCCCGCAACACCCGGCTGTACTCCACCCGTCGGCTGGTCGAGGCCGCGCGCGCGCGCGGCCATACCGTACGCATCCTCGATCCACTGCGCTGCTACATGCGCATCGCCGCCGATGGCTTCTCCATGCACTACAAGGGGCGGCCGATGACCGGCGTGGACGCGGTCATCCCGCGCATCGGCGCTTCGGTCACCCGCTATGGCACGGCCGTGTTGCGCCAGTTCGAACTGATGGGCGCACGCACGCCCAACCCGTCCGACGCGATCCTGCGCTCGCGCGACAAGCTGCGGGCGCACCAGCTGCTGGCGGCCAAGGGCATCGACATGCCGGTCACCGTCTTTGGCGACAACCCGGATGACACCGTCGACCTGTTGTCCATGCTCGGCCCGCCGCCGCACGTGGTGAAGCTCAACGAAGGCACCCAGGGCCGCGGTGTGATCCTCACCGAGAAGGCCAGCGCTTCGCGCGGCATCGTCGAAGCCCTGCGTGGGCTGTATGCCAACTTCCTGATGCAGGAGTTCATCGGCGAGGCCAAGGGGGCCGACCTGCGCTGCTTCGTGGTCGGCGACCAGGTGGTGGCGTCGATGCAGCGGCAGGCCCCGGAAGGGGATTTCCGCTCGAACCTGCATGCTGGCGGCACTGCGGTGGCGTCCAAAGCCAGCCGGGCCGAGCAGCAGGTGGCGGTGCGTTCGGCCAAGGCGCTGGGGCTGGGGGTCTGCGGGGTGGACCTGATCCGCTCCGAGCGCGGCCCGCTGGTGCTGGAGGTGAACTCCACCCCGGGCCTGGAAGGGATCGAGGCTGCCTGCGGGGTGGACGTGGCGGCGCGGATCATCGCGCATGTCGAGAAAATCAAAAAATCCTGATATTTCAGTGGCTTGAGATTTAATTCAGGCGGGGTTGGCGGGTTTAACACCGCTTTAATCGCCCTGGGCGTAGCCTTCAACGGACCGCAGCTCTGCCTCTCAGCAGGATCGGTATCGGGATACAACTTCAGGCCCAGGCGGGTGCACCGCCTGGGTCTTTTTTATTTCACCATGACTCCAGCACCGCATTTCGCTGGACTACGCCCAAGCCCGATACAGCAGGTTTATCAATAACTTAGGCGAGTTCAACATATGCCGGTGCTTTCCGAAACCTGACCCGGCTTCCCCTCTGCTGACCCCTATGAGGCTCCTGGAAACCGGGTCTTTCCGAGGAGTCATCGTGGCAAAAATCAAGCTCACCAAGTCCGCAGTCGATGCGGCACAACCTCAGGCGCAGGCCGTCGAATTCCGGGACACGCTGGTGCCCGGCTTCCTGTGCAAGGTTACGCCAGCAGGCCGCAAGGTGTTCATGCTCCAGTATCGGACGAACGCCGGCGAACGCCGCAAGCCCGCCTTGGGCCTCTATGGGGAACTCACCGTCGAACAAGCCCGTTCCCTTGCCCAGGAGTGGCTGGCCGAGGTCCGTCGGGGTGGTGACCCCGGTGCGGCCAAGACCGCCGCGCGCAAGGCCCCGACCGTCGCTGAACTGTGTGTGAAGTTCATGGAGGACCACTCCAAGCAGCGCAACAAGCCCAGCACGCAGGCCGGCTACCAAAAGTGCATCACCCGTAACATCATCCCGATGCTGGGCCGCATGAAGGTGCAGGACGTGAAACGCCCGGACGTGGCCGGGGCGATGAAGAAGATGGCGCACAAGCCCGCGGACGCGAACCGCACGTTCAGCGTGATGCGCAAGATGTTCAACCTGGCCGAAGTCTGGGGCTACCGGCCGGACGGCACCAACCCGTGCCGCCATGTCCCGATGTACCCCAACGGCAAGGCCACGCACCTCATCAGCGACGAGGAGATGGGCAAGCTGTTCCGGTATCTCGACTATCTGGAAACCGATGGGTTGGGGCTGGATCATGCGATCCTTCCGCTGGCCATCCGGTTGCAATTCGAGTTCGCGGGCCGCCGCTCCGAGATCGTCACCCTGCAATGGGATTGGGTGGATTTGGAGAACCGGCGCGTGGTCTGGCCCGACAGCAAGACCGGCGGCATGTCCAAGCCCTTAAGCGAGGAAGCCTACCGCCTGCTTTCCACCGCGCCGCACCAGGACGGTTGCCCGCACGTGTTCCCGTCCCCGAATCATCCGGGGCAGCACCTGACCACGGGCGAGTATTACAGCGGCTGGACGCGCATCCTCAAGCGCGCCGGCGTGACCCACGTGGGCACGCACGGCATCCGCCACCGTTCGGCCACCGACATCGCTAACTCGGGGATTCCGGTGAAGGTCGGCATGGCGCTGACGGCGCACAAGACCGTGGCAATGTTCATGCGTTACGTCCACACCGAGGACAAACCGGTACGCGAGGCGGCCGAACTGGTGGCGAACCGGCGCAAGGCGATCACCGGGGCGCAGCGCCCGGTAGAGGTGGCAGCATGAGCAGGTTCCAACACATGGCTTCTGCTGCCGGAATTGTCGCGACACTGTCACGACAATTTCAGGGTCCCCTCCTTGGCCGGCTGCGGGACTGGAAAAGTATGCCCGTTTCGGGCATACTTTAGAGGTTGCCTGACATGAATGTCCTCAAGCGCAAGGACTTTGCACGGTGGCAGGCGGGCGAGAAGCTGCCCGATGCCGCCTTGTGCCGGGCGGTTCACGAGATGGAGGCTGGCCTGATTGATGCTGACCTGGGCGGCTTCCTCTACAAAAAGCGGGTGGCCCGTCTTGGTGGCGGCAAGAGCGGCGGTTATCGAACGCTGCTGTCAGCGCGAATCGGTAGCCGCTATGTGTTTCTGCATGGATTCCCAAAAAGCGATAAGGCGAACATCACGCAGGACGAAAGGAAGGCGCTGCAGTTCGCCGGAAAGGTGTTTCTGGAGCTATCGGCAGAGGACTTGATGAAAGCGCTGCAGATAGGCGTTCTATTGGAGGTGTGTTGTGACGAGCAAGCTCATTGAATCCCTGCGCGGCGATCTGGCCGCGCTGCACGATGCCGGCGCGATCGGCAAGGTGACGATGCGCGAGTTCGACGCCATCTGCCCGCCGCCAGTACGGGAGTTCAGCGCGGCCGACATCAAGCGGCTGCGCGAGGAACTGAAGTTCAGCCAGCCGGTGTTCGCACTGCACCTGCACACCACGGCATCCACGGTACGCAAGTGGGAGCAAGGCGACACCCATCCTGCAGGGCCAGCCCTCAAACTGCTCAATGTCATCGCGAACAAGGGGCTGCAGGCAATCCTTTGATCAAGACAAATAGGTCTGCACTTCCCGCAGACATCTGCCTCAAATGAAGTTACGATGTTTAACGGTTGTAAAAACATCTATGGAGGTAACGGGTGGCGGAGACGAGAAACGTGTTTATCAGCCATGTCCATAAGGACGATCATGGACTCCAGAAGCTCAAAGATCTACTGGCTCCGAAGGGTCTGGATGTCAGAGACTCCTCGATTCATACAGGGAAGTTCAACAACGCCACTGATGAGCACTACATAAAGACCCAAATTCTGGCACCTGCGATCAACTGGGCTGGCGTCTTCATTTGCTACGTTTCTCCCCAGACAAAAGATAGCGATTGGGTTAACTGGGAGATTGAATATGCTGCAAAGCAGGGCAAACGCATTGTGGGCGTTTGGGAACATGGTGAAAAAGAATGTGATATTCCCGATGCCTTGAAGGAATACGCTGACGCCTTGGTTGGTTGGAACGGCGATGCAATCATTGATGCGATTAATGGCAAAGACACATGGGAAAAGCCTGATGGTGGTTCCTGCAGCACTGTTCCCCTTAAGCGACACCCCTGCTGATGGCTCGCATTCACTCCTACGTGGTGCGCTACGACAGTGGTTTTGCACCCAATCCGTTTTATGGTCACTGTACGCTAGTAACCTGTAAGCCAGGTATTCGCCGCAGTGCCGAAGTTGGTGACTGGGTCATCGGCAGCGGCAGCAATGCCCATGGCGTGGGTCGAGGTGGACATCTTGTGTACGGCATGCGCGTTACCGAGGTAATGACACTCGACGAATATGCGCTGAATCCCAGGTTTGAATCGAAAAAACCTTTTCGCAACGGAAGCCGGAAGCAAAGTTGTGGAGACAACATCTACTTTAGAGATGGGCCTGAGGCAGCTTGGCAGCAACGAGATTCTTTTCACTCCCGGGAAGACGGAACACTTAATCCTCAGCACGTACAGCGCGACACTGGAGTAAACAGGGTTTTGGTCAGCAATGACTTTGTTTATTTCGGAGGGACGGGGCCAAAGTTCCCTCTAGAACTGCAAGACCGAAATGGTAGACCTCTGTGCAAAAGTGGCATAGGGTTGACTTGCTTTAATGATCCTCAACTGCTTGCCAATCTAGAGAAATGGATACGTAGTTTGGGTGTTGCCGGCTATCAAGGGCCCCCATTCGAATGGCTCACTCTTCGCGGATAATTTGACATGCAAAAAGAAGGATCTCTTCTGCTCTCGGATTATGCAGCAGAAATTGCAGCTACCGATGTGCTCAATCCGACCGATTTTTCCCCAGTTCTTCAAGGTTTATATGGGGAAATAGGCGGAATTATGGCTACGGCAAAAAAGCATATTCGGGAGAAATCCGCCTATCCTGGGTTTAAGAAGGCGGCCGAAGAAGAGTTTGGCGACACTCTCTGGTATCTGGCAGCGCTCTGCAGGCGTATGCAAATTCCCCTTGAAGAGGTTTTTGCCGAGGCAGCGAACCATGGGGATTTTAAGAACGTGGGAGCCGCCAGCGACATGGCCGAGGGCGCGTTGGCTTACATTGCCATGCCAATTGCTGAACCGGGTTCGGTGGATACCACGCTGGTACGTTTAGGTCAGTCAGCCGCAGCATTGTTGGGTAGTTCCCCTACGCATAGTGATCTAGTTTCCTTTGCACGAGCTTATTTGGACGCCATTCGTGCTGCCGAATTGATATTTTCAGAAGTGGCGCGCGGCAATCTTCGGAAAGCTCGCGGGGCCTTTTTAGAGCCACAACCTGCTGATTTAATTGGTCTTGATTTCGATAGCGATTTCGGGGATGAAGAACAACTGCCCAGAAATTTCAAAATTAGAGTCAATCAACGAGGAAGCGGAAAGAGCTATCTTCAATGGAATGGGGTATTTATAGGAGACCCTCTGACTGACAATATTGCTGACCGCGATGGTTATCGATTTCACGACGTCTTCCATTTTTCATATGCGGCCGTACTACATTGGTCACCCGTGATTCGGGCATTGATCAAGCATAAACGAAAAAGCAAGCCGAAGTACGATGAGGAGCAGGATAGTGGTCGAGCCATTGTTGTTGAAGAAGGCCTTACTGCCTGGATTTTTTCTAGAGCAAAGGAATTGAATTTCTTCGAGAAGCAGGAGAAGATTTCTCTGGGAATTCTGAAAACCATTGGTGAATTTGTTAGCGGCTATGAAGTGGAAAAGTGTCCGCTGAAGTTGTGGGAGAAAGCTATCCTTGACGGGTATGCCGTTTTTCGGCAGCTCAAAGAAAATCAGGGAGGTTGGATCATTGGCGACCGTGAACAGCGCACAATCAAATATATGCCGCTGGAGCTTGAGAAATGAAGACTCACCCTTTTGTCGAGGCGGTGGCCTCGCTGCAGTTTGAAAACTGTTTTAACCCGTATTCAGATCGTTGCGAAGTGCATGACCGTCGCGATGCACCTCGGCGCCGAACTGCGGCGCTTTCTGCCATGCTGCGTTGCGCGCTGGAGGAACCGGTCGATGCAATATGGATTGGCCGAGACCTTGGATACCGTGGGGGGCGCCGCACGGGGCTGGCCCTGACTGATGACGTTCACATGACCCATCATGCCAAGCGTTGGGACCTCGATTTAGTTGCAGAACGACCTACCGTAGGAAGCGCAGTGGCTGAGCGAACTGCTGCAGTCATATGGAACATGCTGGAGCACATTGATGCTCGTATCTTCCTTTGGAACGTCTTCCCACTTCATCCGCACGAATCGGGTGATCCGTTTACCAACCGGCAGCACAATGCTCGTGAAAGACGTGCGGGCGAAGAATTGCTGCAGCAACTTATTGACCTATTGCAGCCATCCCGCATCGTTGCCATAGGAAATGACGCTGCCGCAGCAGCTCATCGCATCACGGATACGGTGCCCGTTATTTGTGTGAGGCATCCGAGTTACGGTGGCCAAACACAGTTTCAGGAGCAAATTTCGGAACTCTATGGATACCCACTACGGAATCAATCACTTTTTTGAACGGGCGTTGGCGGTTTCTTTAACCAGTTGCAATCGATGCTGCGAGCCAGCTGATCACATTGTCGCGGATATGGCTAGCGTCCCTTATCATCGATGGCCATCGTGAGGTGAGTGTGAAAGAGCCGAGCGAAGTCCACGTCGGCAAGATCTCCATCGGCGAAGTAGCCTCGATCCTTGGAGAGATTCAACGCCGCTCCCCCCGGTGAAGGGACAGGCAATACCTTGGCGGCTGGGTGAAAGTGTCTGAACAGTTCGTGCTCCGCCTCTACGCCCTCCATGCCCCCGATGAATACTGCCGCAACTAAGTCTTCACGTGACAGCATTTGCTCGCGCATCATCAACAGGCTCGCTTCCCGCTCATTGGGAATCGCTTCGGTATAAACGACATTCTGGAAGTGCTTGTTCTCTTCGGGATAGCGGTCCTCAAAGAATCTACTCTGATACAAGATCACTGACTGGGAGTAGTCCACACCCAAGTCTTCACAGATTGTCCAGATCATCGGCGTAATGGCAGGATGGCCGCCCCAGACAATCTTGTGCCGACGAATCACAGCCATTGCCAACTCTCGTACTGCACATTGGATAAGGAACGGATTAGCCGTTTCATGATAAGTGCCTCGGCCAACAAGCGGCACGCTGGCCGAAAGGAAGATGGCGCTCATGCTCAAGCCACCCAATCTGCAAATTGCCAACCTGCCTCGCTCGACTTGACCCATCGTGCGGAATGGATGTACTGGCCAAGCCAGTCCAAATGTCCTAGCCATCGAGGATGCAAGCCGACGTGATCGTAGACAACGGCGACTGACTGATCAGGTGAATTTGTCGAGGCCTCATGCAGTGTTGTCGATGTAGGAACACCAACCGTGGGATACACCACCACTGCCCGACCATCTGGCAGTCGGATATGAACGGCCCTGTTACTCCCCACTCCGATTACTTGACCACCGATCGTTTGAATGGCATTTCGCAGATTGCTCACAAGATTGACGGAACGCACGGCATGGCTCTGACTGCGGACTTCCTCAAGTTGCAAGCAGATGCGCTCTACCGCCCCGTCGGCCAGACGCCCTGTGCCCGGGTCTACTTCTTCGGGCAATAGTTCTGCCCGGCTTGCAGTAGCTGTGCGCGCAGAAGGTGTGGCATCCGGCCAGCCGACCCGAAGAACGCTGATGCCCTTGGCCAACGCGCGTCCGAACTCCGCGCTCGTCCAGCGACTTTCGAAATAACCTGGCGTGTCGAGCATCACGAGCACATCAGAATCGCAGAGCCGATGCCACAGCATGGTCTGGAAGTCCTCCGCAGGTGGAATGCCGTGCGTGTCGAGGAATACGTCGAAAAGTCGAACTGACAAAGCGTCAAACAGTTGCAAAGCAGCTTCTCGGGCTTCACCTCGGCGGTAGCTCACAAAAACCCGCCGCTGCCGAGGGAGTAATCCTGCACATTCCAGCAATGCGGTCGCAACGCGTTGTGCACCACCTGCTGCATACGCTAGGCAGTTGAGCGGTTGCAACATTGCAGGAATCTCTGCGCTGACTCTACTGACATCCGACGCCACCGGCAGCAATGGGATGCCACGCTCTAACAGCTTTGCAACATTGGCAATAGGAGCATTCTCACCTCCAAAAAAAACTGCGGCGGCTGATCTTTGCTGCGGCGGCTCGAACGATTCGGGACAAATATCCCATCCGACCTCATGACCCAGCCTCAGATTGAACATGCCTACGGCGTGAGCCACGATATTCTCAAGCTCAGAAATCTGAGCAGCACTTGGTGCCCCAAGTATTGCAAGCTGATATAGAGAAGGCATGTTTACCTTAGTCGAATAATTTTTAGAAATCGGGCGAAAGCATCCCACTCAGGCACGATTCCTGTGGGCCTCCAGGCAAATTAATACCGTTGCCATTCTGGAGCCAACAGTCCATCCAAGAATCTAGATCGAACGGAAACAAAAGAATCCTTGCCTACATCATTTCCCCGCACGGCCATATCTTCAATCGCTTCTGCATCATCAAGTTTAATTTCTACCGGAGTCTGTTGATTAATCCGAAGATGGCGTGTTGGGCCTAAAAAACCATCGGCCAAAACTAGTGCCCCATGCTCCTGGGCAGCAAAGAAGAGATCGGCACTATTGGGTGCCCATCCAGCTTTCCCTTTTCCAAGGGACTCCGTGAAATCGCTTTCACTGCCCATTGTGCCGACACTTAAAACATCTATTCGATCCAAGGGTATTTTTAGATAGCGAACAGCTTCTGCCAGTGCGGGGAGAATTGGATTGTTCGCCCAAACACCACCATCAAGAAAAGATTCAGGCGCAACCGGCCCATCCCAGACAGATTCGTCAAAATATGTAGGGGCAGCTGAAGATGCAAGTGCGGCATCGACCGCTGAGATATCTCGAAATGCTGTTCTATCTGGGGTATGGGCTGTGACAATAGCTTCAGCTTGTCCATGTTTGGCTCTTACTGTAGGAATAACGAGCCTGCAGCATGAGGCATCAGTTATTCTCCTATCACCATACACTTTGCACAGTAAATCTCGGAGCGTGGAAGATTCGTGCTTGGATTTCAACCAATGTCGAAGCTTCCTATCTTTTGGGAAAATTAACGGTCCTTGCTCTTGGTAGAATTTCAATATATCGCGCGGAGCTATTCCGAGGGCAAGCCCGATTGCGAGTATTGCACCTGTCGATGTGCCAGCCACTAAATCGAAATGCGATACTAGATTGTTACCGCCACCACTCCTGAGCATGTCATCCCACTTAGCCAAGACGGCGGCAGTAAACGTCCCTCGCAATCCTCCCCCATCAAGAGCAAGAATTCGAAAATTACGCCCCCGTGAAACACTGCGCCGCACGAGCGGCAGAAGCTTTAGCTGATTGACAATGGTTTCTACAATACGTTCGATAGACGTATCGTTCGCAATTTCTCGGTTTGCATTCTCAGATAGTCCATTTTGCAATCTTGAAGGCAAGCTCGGGTTGTCCTTTAGATAACCCGCAATTGCTCCCCCAAATCCTGCAACAACGAAACCTGGCTTTCCGAGTTCTAGCATCGCATCAAGCTCAGTGGGGACCCCTGCTTTGGCCTTATTTATGTCCCACCACTTACCTCCAACGCAGACAACCGCATCCGATCGCTCGGCCATCCAGTCTCGCATTGGAGTTAAATCACTATTGCTTACTCCATCAGCTTCTGCGGGAACTATTTGCACCGCTGCGAATTGGCGTTGGATTTCTATTTCTGCAATTTGTTCATCTGTTTCGGCAAATTTTTGAGCACGAACCAATGTTAAGGCTCCTACCTCACCTCCCGCATGAAGAAAATCTCTCGCGGCATCTTCTAATGGTTTAGACAAGGACGGGTGACTGCCATGAATCACTGAACCTCCCTCGCTAAATATTCGCGATGCTAGTGCCTTCACAAACAAGCATATTTCTTCTTGCCGCTCATCTGGAGCAGATCCTGAGAGGTGAATTCGCACCCCTGCAAGAGGTTGTCTTGGAATCATGCGTTAAACCTGGTTGGCTGGAACGATTAAATTACGAGTAATTTCCCCTGATCTCAATGGCTTTTTCGATCCAGTCCTCAAGGTTTTCCTTGATGTGACTGTACACATTAGTACTGGAGGAATATGGCGGATTGTAAGTTTTTACGATTTCATCCATGGAGACACCATTTATAGTGAATTTTGAAAATGGATTGCTTCCCTTTTCCGCTTGATCTCCGTCGCTATCCTTGAGATTGTGGATGTAGATCCCAAGCACCCCCTTCTTATCCTTCCACGCTTTCTTTATTTCGTAGTTAATCCATTTTCTCCCAGCCGTATTCTCTCCAACAAGAATGATTGCAACCGTCTTTCCTTTTAATTGCTCATCAATCCACTCTTGAATTGCATCATCTCCGCCTGCCTTCACATCTTCCCAGTCGTTATCGGAAGCGGGCTTGTTTCCATCTATAACACCCATGCTTCTGACTTGGGCAGCTCTCCAGTTGTCTGGCTGGTAGTGAAAGCTGTAAAAGGCTCTACGCGTCATTTTTTCTCCTGATGCTTCTTTGCGGCTAAAGATACGATTTCCATCCAAGTCACAATTTACAACAAGTATCTTCATTTGTTGAAATTTGGGGTGACTTGCGTGGGCATCCCCGGCCAAGTGGACATGGCCGGTCGCGCTGTCGTGCGCGTAGCGCATCGAGCCGCCGCACCCTTCGGCCACGGCGTCTCGCCCCCTTCGGGCTTCCATCGTTCCCTCGCTCCGCTTGGCTGACGCCTCCGGCCCGGCTTCCAGATCCGGGCCTGCGCGCTTGCGCTTGCCGTGCGGTCGGCACACAGGGAGGGCCGTTGCCATGTCCAGCCGTCCTCCCTGACTCCATCACCTTGTCAGCGACCGTAGCCCGCTCCCGTAGGCCGTCAAGGCGCGCAGGGCCGTGTCCTCGGCTGCGCCTGCGGGCCGCACCCACCCTGCGCTTGTTTCCTTGACGGCCCCCGTCCGCGCGCTCCTTTGGCCGCGGGCGATGAACTCAGGAAAGACGGTGGCAACAGGGCCAACCGGGTTCCTCGTGCCGACCGCACCGAACAGCCGAAAGGCTGGGCTCCGAATCTAGGAATCCGGTGTGCGGTTTTCTTCAACAGCCTCAGGAGAAAGACCATGCAACTCGCATCCCGCTTCGCTCACCACTCCCCCGCATTGCGCAGCGAAACCCCGCTGTCCGATGACCAGATTCGCAGGGTGGCCCCGTCCATCTTCGCGGACGCTCCGCATGAGAGCCGTTCCGAGCGGTACAGCTACATCCCCACCGCCGCCGTGTTGACCGAGCTTCGCAAGGAGGGTTTCCAGCCCTTCATGGTGTGCCAAACCCGCGTGCGCAACGAAGGCCGGCGCGAGCACACCAAACACATGCTGCGCCTGCGCCACTCCAACCAGATCAACGCCCGCGAAGCCAATGAAATCATCCTGCTGAACTCGCACGACGGCACGAGCAGCTATCAATTACTGGGTGGCATGTTCCGCTTCGTTTGCAGCAATGGCCTTGTCTGCGGCGACACCATGGGCGATGTGCGCGTGCCCCACAAAGGCGACGTGGCCGGGCATGTCATCGAGGGCGCCTATCAGGTGCTAGGTGGCTTCGAGCATGCGCAGGAATCGCGCGAATCCATGCAGGCCATCACGCTGGATGCAGGGGAATCGGAAGTGTTCGCCCGCGCTGCGCTGGCCCTCAAGTACGACGACCCGACCAAGCCCGCGCCCATCACGGAATCGCAAATCCTGATGCCGCGCCGGTTCGATGACCGCCGCCCCGACCTGTGGAGCGTGTTCAACCGCACGCAGGAGAACTTGACCAAGGGCGGATTGGCTGGCCGCGCCGCCAATGGCCGCAGGCAGCGGACCCGGCCCGTGCAGGGCATCGATTCCGACATTCGCCTGAACCGCGCCCTGTGGCTGCTGGCCGATGGCATGCGTCAGCTCAAGGCCTGAACCGTTCCCCCGCCGGAGGGGCGGTTCCCCTCCATTCCCTTGTTTCACTCGATTGGAGATTCACCATGAACGCCGTTACCTACACCGAAGCCCAAGCCCTCGACACCCGCGCCAACGTGCTGCAAGCCGCCGACCCGAGCAAGCACATGATTCTGGTTCCCCTGTCGCGGCTGGTGCTGCGCCCCACGGGCCGCAACGTGCGCAAGACCCCGCGCATGTCCATTCCCGAACTGGCCGCGAGCATCCAGCGCGTGGGCTTGCTGCAAAACCTGATCGTGATTCCCGCTGCCGATGGCGAGCATTACGAGGTGGTGGCCGGTGGTCGCCGCCTTGCGGCCCTCAAGCTGCTGGCGAAGAAACACCGCATCGCCAAGGATTGGCAGGTGCCTTGCCTGCAAGTGGCCGATGGCACGGCCCGTACCGCGAGCCTCACCGAGAACGTGCAGCGCGAAGCCATGCATCCGGCAGACCAGTTTGAAGCGTTTGCGGCATTGGTGGCCGAAGGCCGCCCCATCGAAGACATTGCAGCGGATTTTTCCGTCACGCCGCTGGTGGTGCAGCGCCGCTTGAAGCTGGCGAACGTCTCGCCGCGCCTGATGGCGGACTACAGGGCCGATGCCGTGACGCTCGATCAGTTGATGGCGCTCTCCATCACCGACGATCACGCCGCGCAGGAGCGTGCGTTCTACGATGCGCCGCTGTGGCAACGCAGCCCCTCCGCGCTGCGCGAACGCCTGACCGAGCGCGAGATTGACGCCTACCGCCATCCGCTCGTGCGCTTCGTGGGGCTGGATGCCTACGAGCAGGCAGGCGGCGGAGTTCGCCGTGACCTGTTCGCGGAGGATGACGCGGGCGTGTACCTGAGCGACGCCGCCTTGCTGGAACGGCTGGCGCAAGACAAGCTGGCAGGCATCGCCGCCGAGGTGAAGGCCGAGGGCTGGGCTTGGGCCGATGCCACGCCCGGCATGACCCATGCCGACCTGCACGCCTTTCAGCGTGCGCCGAGGGAGCGGCGCGCACCCAACAAGCGCGAAGCACAGCGCATCGAGAAGCTGCAAGAGAAAATGCGCGCCATTGGCGAAGCCGTGGACGCCGCGATGGATGCCGAGGACGAGGAGAAGGCCGACGCCTTGCAGGAGGAAGGCGAAGCCCTGGGCGAGCAGTTGCAGGCGCTGGAAGAAGGCTTGCGGGGATACGGCGCGAACGTGAAGGCCGCAGCCGGTGCCATTGTGACCATCGACCGCAACGGCGAAGTCGTGATTCATCGCGGGCTGCTGCGCGAGGCCGAAGCTAAGGCGCTGCGCACGCTCGAAAAGCTGCGCCAAGGCTTCAGCGACCCGGACGCCGCGAACGATGACGAAGGCGAGGAAGACGAAGCGCCCAAGACAGCAGCGATTTCCGACCGACTGGCTCAGCGCCTGAGCGCCCATCGCACCGCTGCACTGCAAATCGAGGTAGCCCGGCATCCACAGGTGGCGCTGGCCGCGCTGGTGCATGGCATGGTGCAGACCCTCTTGCAGGGCCGCTACTACGGTCATGATCTACCGCTGGGCGTGCGCCTGACGGTGCAAGACCGGCTGGAAGGCATGGCCCCGGACTGGCCCGATTCACCCGCCGCCGTGGCGCTGCGCGAATTGCAGCAGGCGTGGGGCGGCAAGCTGCCCGACGACAGCGCCGAACTGTTCGCCGCGCTGCTGGCGATGGAGCAAGGCGAACTGGTCAAGCTGCTGGCCGTGTGCGTGGCTTCGACCGTGGACGTGGTGACGCCGCGTGCCACGGTACAGCAGCCGGGCGCGGAACTGGTGCAGGCTGTGGGCCTCGACATGGCCGCATGGTGGAGGCCGACCGCAGAAGGCTACTTCAAGCACGTTCCGAAGGCAGCGATTCTGCAAGCCGTGGGCGAGTTGGTGCCCGAGAGCGTCAACCGGCTGGCGAAGCTCAAGAAGGCCGACATTGCCAGTGAGGCCGAGCGGCTGGTGAACGGCAAGGGCTGGATGCCTGCCATCTTCAAGACGGCAGACGCGCCCGAGGAAGGCCTGCAGGATGCGGCGCAGGACGGCGCGGAAGCAGCCGCCACCGTGACGCATGAACCTGCCGAGGCATTGACCGCCTGACCCACGCCGAAGGCAAGCGCCCCGCCCGGGGCGCTTTGCCGCAGGGAGCCGAACCATGCCCATCATCAACACCACCAGCCGCCCGCGCATGGCGGCAATCTACGCCCCCGGCACCGTGCGCCCCGCCGCTGGCACGGCGAGGGCGACGTGCGCGGCTATCGTCCGCCCTCGGGTTGGACGGCACGCGCCGACCTCACGGACATTCATCCCATCACGGGCCGTGCCTTGGCGCGGGCCGTGTGGTGGATCATCGAGACGAAGGAATAACCGTCGTCGACACCGCGCCCAGGCCGTTCCGCCCTGGGCGCGGTGAACTTCAAAAATCCGGGCGCGGCGGTGGCCGCGCCCGGTGTTGAGAGCCGACAGCCCAATCAGAACGCCGCCGCCTTTGCAGGCCCGGCTGCGGTGTTGGCGCGTTGATACAGATGGCGCGAAGGCGCAATCACACCTTGATCGGGCCAAACATCCCCGTGTAGATCAGCGTTTCCCAAACCTTCTTGATCCCCTGTCCGGTCTCCTGGCTCACGAACAGCGACGATCGCGCGCCATGGGGGGCGCCCAGGAAATACGAGCGCATCGACTCCCATGTCTCCGCGACCTGGGACCAGGTCCAGCACGGAACCTCTTTCTCCAGGATCAAAGGCACTGCGATGGACAGCGGGATCATCTTGTCCATCGGTAAGGGCTCTTCCCAGTTGCACTTGACCAGTATCGGGGTGGCTTCTGGGTTGTAGAACTGCACATCCAGCTTCTCCGCTGTGATGTAAGCAGCGTGGTGGCGAGGAAGGGCTAGAACCGAGTCCAAGACCTCCTGACCATCGCCATAGGGACAGGTGATGAATCCATTGGCGAAGTACCGCGTGTGGTCGAGGCCTTTGTAGCCGCAGCGATCACTCGGTGTGGTGACGGGGTGGCGGCTATCGTGGTTGCGCACCAGTGGGTGCCATGAAGGGTATCTGTCAACCACCGGCCCGAGTTCATCCACGATGTCCTGCAGCGCTTGCTTGCTTCGCGCTCTTTCAGATTCGTCCGCATCCCGGGGGCGCAGGACAAGGTATTTCTCCACTTCTTCGTACCCGGCTTGCGCCGCTTCGTCTGCTCGAAATGCCATGATAGAACCGTCTTTCCTGATTTATGCGCGATGTTGATGAGTTTCGCATAAAATTGATGTTTTGTGCAAATTATGTCTAATTCATGTGGATCGCCAAGGATGGGGGAGGTTTTGCTGGGTTTTGGCGTGTCGACGCTAGCGCCGCCAAGCTCTCGGGCTGCGCCCCGTGCCGACTTCGCTGTCACGGCCATTCGGCTTCGATCCCTTGTATCTTTGAAGTGCGTGTTCGGCAATGCCGTCACGCCCGGACCTGCCAGGGTTCGGGGTTGGCCGCAGCATGTAGCCCGTCATCCCTCGGTGCCACTTGAGCCCGTGCGTGAGTCCTGGGCGCATGCTCGCGCCCGATCTCTGAAAGCCCGAACAGTTGCGTGAACGCCGTTCGCATTTGCAAGGAAGGGACGCGGAGATCATGGCCAATCAAGTTGCAGTCGGTATCGACATCTCCAAGAAGACCATGGATGTAGCCATCGGGCACGAGCAGTCCACGGCCATATTCAGTAACGATGGTGCTGGGCACCAAGCGCTGATCGCAGCGTTGAAGAACCATCCGGTCTCGCTGATCGTGATGGAGGCGACTGGACAGTACCAACTGGCCTGTGCTTGCGCTCTACAAGCTGCGGGATTCGCTGTCATTGTCATCAACCCTCGGCAGGCCCGGGACTTCGCCAAGGCCATGGGGCGATTGGTCAAGACCGACAGCGTGGATGCCAGGATGCTGGCTGAACTGGCGCAGGTGCTGAACCAGCGTCCTGATCGAGATCGCTTCATCAAACCGATGCCAGACCAGGTACAACAACACCTGCATGCACTGGTGCTTCGACGGCGGCAGTTGGTACGCTTGCTGGTCAGCGAGCGCCAACGCAAACACATGGCGCATCCGGAGGTCGTGCAAGATATTGCGGAACTGATGGATATGCTCGCGACGCAGCTTGAGGCGCTGGATCGAAGGATTGCGGAGCATCTGGCTCAATACCAGTCCGATCTGGCCACATTGCTCAAGAGTGTCAAGGGAGTTGGCCCGGCGACGGCTGCGACGCTGATTTCCGAGCTGCCGGAGCTTGGCCAGCTCAAGGCCAAGCAGATCTGCGCGCTGGTAGGTGTCGCACCGATGAACCGGGACTCAGGCCAGGCTCGCGGTAAACGCATCATTTGCGGCGGGAGGGCTACGGTCAGGAGCGCGTTATACATGGCCGCCATCGTTGCCATGCGGCACAACGCCGTGATACGGCGTTGCTATGAGCGCCTGCTGGCGGCTGGCAAGCCGAAGAAGGTTGCCATCGTGGCCTGCATGCGCAAGCTGCTGATCATCATGAATGCCATGGTCAAAACCGGGCGGCCATGGAATGACCAGCCTGCTCCGGCGTGACTTTCTATATGGTGGGCGGTAGTCACCATGCCCGGCCTGCGCACTGCGCCGACTGGCTTCAGATACCGATCGCCATGACCCAGCCCGCCAGCCCGGCCAGCAGCACCACGAGCGCTGGAGGCACGCGACCCACCGTCAGTAGCCCGAACGCAAGCAGCGCCAGCCCAAAATCCGCCTTGCCGTGGATGGCGCTGGTCCACATAGGGTCGTACAGGGCCGACACCAGAATGCCGACCACGCCAGCATTGATGCCTGCCATGGCCGTCTGGATACCCGCGCGGTGGCGTAGCCCTTCCCAGAACGGCAGCGCGCCGACCAGCATGAAGAAGGCCGGGAGGAAAATGATGCCCAGCAGGGCCAGCCCGCCGATCCAGCCATGCAGCGGCCCGTGGGCGACCGCGCCGAGATAGGCCGAGAACGTGAACAGCGGTCCCGGCACTGCCTGCGCCGCGCCGTAGCCGGCGAGGAAGTCAGCGTTGCTGACCATGCCACTGGGCACCACGGTGGCCTGCAGCAGCGGCAGCACGACGTGCCCACCGCCAAAGACCAGCGCACCAGAGCGGTACACCCCTTCCAGCAGCGCGACCGTGGACGAGCCCGTGGCAGCGGCCCACAGGGGCAGCCCGACGAGTGGCACTGCGAACAGCAGCAGCGCCACGATGCCCAGCTTGCGCGAAACCGGGTAGCTGTGGGCCTGGCCGCCGCCAGGTTGCGCGATCTTCAATCTCCACCAGCCCAGGAATCCCGCCGCCGCGATGGCGGCAAGCTGTCCCGCGGCTGAGGGCATGATCATGGTCAGCAGTGCCGCCAGAATGGCCAGGGCGGCACGGGGCCGGTCAGGACACAACGACTTGGCCATGCCCCATACGGCCTGCGCCACGATGGCCACGGCTACCACCTTGAGCCCATGGATCCAGCCGGACTGGGCCAGCCCGTGGTACTCGGCGATGCCAAAGGCGAACAGGATCAGCGCAATCGCCGACGGCAAGGTAAACCCCGCCCAGGCCGCCAGCAGCCCCAACCAGCCCGCGCGGCCCAGCCCCAGCGCCATGCCCACCTGGCTGCTGGCCGGCCCTGGCAGGAACTGGCACAGGGCGACCAGATCGGAATAGCTGCGGTCGTCCAGCCAGCGGCGGCGCTCGACAAACTCCGAGCGGAAATAGCCCAGATGCGCGATCGGTCCACCGAAGGAGGTCAGTCCCAGTTTGAGGAAGGCGCCGAAGACTTCGACGGGTGAGCCACGTGCGGCTGCGGCCTCATGCTGCAAGGTGTTGGTGGAATCTGTCATCTGTGCATCGCCTCCCCGGTGAATTCTCGGATGCGTTCCTTGGCCAGCGCCAAGCCTTCATTGCCCTTGGGTGTAATCGTGTAGAGCTTGCGCACGGTGCGCCCCTCACGCTCTTGGCGGGAGACGAGGTATCCGTCGCGCTCCATCTTGTGCAGCATTGGGTACAGCGTTCCAGGAGACAGGCGGTAGCCGTGGTGGGCTAACTCGTCGATCATCCATTGCCCATAGATCTCCTGCTCGGCCGCGTGGTGCAGCACATGCAGGCGGATCAGCCCTGACAGCAGGTCGTGGTGCTCCATGGCGCGGGGTGTTGGTTGCTCTTTCATATCGAATAACGATAACGAAAGTCGATATTATCACGGCACGCAGATGCCCCGAAGAGGCGCGCCTCTTCGGGCGCGCTTGGGAGGCTTGACTTTCAAGACAGTTGCTCACGTCTTCGCGCCAACGGCGCTGCGCGCTTTGTTTGCCTCCAGGGGAAAGCCCTGCGGGCTATCCCCGCCGCGCAGGCTTGGCGCCCCTGCATACCTCGAACCGGCGGCGCCGGATCGGCCATGCCAGCGCCGACGCGCGCTATGGCGTGTCACTCTTCTTCGCCACAGTCTCCAACTCCTGGCGCACCTGCGCCAGCAGCTGGTCGGCCTGCTGCAGGTCGTCGCAGGCATAGGCCAGGGTCAGCAGCGTGAGCGGGTGCACCTCCATGACCTCGCACAGCTCGGCCAGCTTGTTCAAGGTGGGGCTTTTGAGGTCGCGCTCCAGCGTGCTCATGTAGGTGCGGCTGGACACGTCGGAGAACGCCTCCTGGCTCAATCCACGCGCTTTCCTGATGGTCTTTAGTGCCTCCGACAATGTATGTTTCGCTGCCAACCTTGGATCTCCCCAAAATCCAAGATGACAGCCGATTGCGCCCTATAGGACTACAATCTATAGTGTTCAACTATGCTCGCCTGCCGCTTTCGTGCTTTTACGGAAATCCGTATCTGTGGCTTCTCACAGAAGCGCAAAGCCGCATCCGTGTCTTTCCTCAAACCCGCCGATGCGGTTTTGCGCTTTCACGCTTCGGCGGTTTTGTGCGAATGAGGGGACGCCCATGAACCAGCTCATCACCGAGGACGAGCGCAGGCTGTTGCTGGAACACGGCCAGGCCCGCGCCGCTGGCCGGGCCATCGACCCGCTGCCCGTGGTGCGGCTGTTCACGCCGGACGCACACGCCACCTGGCTGCTGGTATCGCTCGACCCCGCCGACGGCGATACGGCCCATGGCCTGATCGACTTGGGGATCGGCATGCCCGAGCTGTGCGAGATCAAGCTGTCCGACCTCACATCCATCGTCGGGCCGAGCAAACAGCCCGTGATGCGGGACCGGTATTTCCGGGCGGTGCGCCCGTTGTCGGAGTACCTGCGGCTGGCTCAGGAGAATGGTTCCATCCTCGATTGAGCCGTTCGCGCCCAAGCCAAGCCGGGCGCATTGAGACTATTTCGGTCTTGCTCCAGACCCGTCAGGTCTTAGTCCGCACTGTTGCACCAAATCGGTGCCATCGTGACGTAAACGGTCATGATGCCGGCCGTGCCATCGGGCACGGTGGATATCGCAGGAGGCGCGCATGTTCTCGCGCGCCACCGTCGCATTCAGACGATCCATGCAACCCATCGGATGCATTTCGTCTTGACACGCAAGTTACTAAGCTACCAGCTTATTCACGATTGGATGCTAGTTCGATGCGGTGACGTTTGCGTGTGAAACCGGTGACGGCCGTCCTGCTCTACGGGAGCTTGCGTCATGGCCGAACCGCACCACCTCGCGCACTGGTATCCGACTGCCGCCTACCTCTACGTGCTGTGCCTAGACACGCTGGCGCTGGCCTGGGAATACCTGCGCCGCCATCCTGACTACCAGCTCGACTGGCTGCGCCGTGCGCACCGCCCCGATGCTGCGCATCGCTGGGGCATGCGTCTGCTGGAAGACCCAGCCCTGGATGCGCGTGACGCGCATCCGGCCTGGCTCCCCGGCCATGAGGCCGTGGTGCAACTCCACCCCGATGCCGATCCGCCACCGGATGCCGAGCCGTTCGCGTTTTGGCGTATTCCCGGCCACAAGCAACTGTTGCATGACGGCAAGGGACTGGCGCTGATCGCGCGCAGCCCCGGCCATTGCCTGCGCTATGCGCTGGCGCCTGGCCTGGAGGACGGCATGGCCGTGGCCCATGCCTACCGTGGCCGTGGGGCCACCCACGTGCCTGACACGCCAGCACCCATGGCTCGGCCCCGGCCGCCCCCTGCCGCGTTGATGGAGCTGCACACCCTGCAGGCGCTCGATGCGACCCTGGCGGGCGCGTCCTTGCGCGAGGTGGCTGAAGGCCTGTTCGGCGCGGATACCGCGGCCGGTTGGTACAGCGATGGCGGCTTGCGCTCCAAGGTGCGCCGCCTGGTGCGGCGCGGCGATGCGCTGATGCGCGGCGGCTATCGACGCCTAGCACAGCTTGCGCCGCTTGAGAAGGGCCGTTTTGAAGGCCACGCAAAACGACCCTGAGCAGGAGAGCTTCGTTTTCTGAGACTGCCTCCATCCGGTTGCGCTGTGTGGCCGGAGCCCTGCAACCGATGGAGGTTCTCACCATGCGTCCTGCTCCCTTGCGGCCTGCCGCCGCACCCGCAACCACCCCGGCCGCTGCCGCGCAACCGCAGCGTTATCTGACCAACGACGAGGCCGCCGACTACCTGCGGCTGTCGCCGCGCACGCTGGAAAAGCAGCGCGTGCTGGGTGGCGGCCCCAAGTTCCGCAAGTTCGGCCGGCGCGTCATGTACGCCGTGGCCGACCTCGATGCCTGGGCTTCCGAGCGCAGCTTCGAGAGCACGTCCGATCCCGAATACGCCGAGCAGCACTCGGCGGACAGCCGTGCGCGCTGACCGCTGGAGCGCCGGAGGCCATCGCCATGTCCAGCCCCTTGGGGCAAGTTCGGCAGGAACGCGAGCAGCTCGATCTGTTCCGTGCCCTGCCGGGCGACATGGCGCCGCGCGACAGCCAGGACCTGATGGCCTTTCCGTTCTTCTCGCTGGCGAAGTCGCGGCGCACGGAGCCGATCGACTTCCGCGCCAGCGGCATCACGATCCGCGTGGAGGGCACGCAGGAGCATGGCATCGCCACGATCTGGGATGCGGACGTTCTGATCTGGGCCGCCAGCCAGATCGTGGAAGCGCGCGATGCGGGCTTGCGCCCGTCGCGGCTGATGCAGGCCACACCCTACGAGATCCTGCGCTTTATCGGGCGCGGTACGTCGCTGCGCGACTATCAGCGCCTCAAGGCGGCCTTGGATCGCCTGCAGTCCACCACGGTGGCCACGTCGATCCGGGAGACAACCGGAAGGCGGCTGCACCGCTTCTCGTGGATCAACGAGTGGAAGGAGCTGGCCGATGCCCAGGGCACACCCTTGGGGCTGGAGCTGATCCTGCCGGACTGGTTTTACGCGGGCGTCATGGATGCTGCGCTGGTGCTGACCATCGACCCAGCGTATTTCCGGCTGACCGGTGGGATCGAGCGGTGGCTGTACCGACTGGTGCGCAAGCACGGCGGGCGACAGCCTGGCGGCTGGCAGTTCGACTTCCAGCACCTGTACCGCAAGTCGGGCAGCGTGGCGCGGTACTACGACTTCGCCGCCGACCTGCGGGCACTGGTGGCGCGGCAAGCCTTGCCTGGCTACCAGTTGGGCATCGAGTACGTCTCGGGCATTGCCTCGCCGCTGCTGACGTTCCGGCCCGTGCCGTCCACGGCACGGGGATAACTGCTGCGCAGCCTGTGGACGGACTCGTGCTATCAGGCAACAGAGGTATCGTGCTATCAGGCAACGAATCCTCGTGCTATCAGGCAACAAAATCGGCCGCCAAGCCAATGATGGCGCGGGTTTCGGCCTCTCCTAACTTCCCTAACTTAAATTCTCTAACTTTTAGTAGAAGCGCCGCGTCTCGGTGGACAACCACCCAACCGGCGAGCGAAGGGCACGAAAACCAGCAGCGACAGCCGGGCTCTCCAGCAGGGAGGGCCAGGCTATGATCGTCGCGCTGCTCAACCAGAAAGGCGGCGTCGGCAAGACCACGCTCGCCACCCACATCGCCGGCGAGCTGGCGATGCGCGGGCAGTCGGTCATCCTGCTGGATGCCGACCCGCAAGGCTCCGCACTGGACTGGACGCAGCGCCGCAGCCAGCAAGGTTTGCCACGGCTGTTCAGCGCCGTGGGCCTTGCACGCGAAACGCTGCACCAGGAGGCGCCAGAACTCGCCAGGCGGGCTGATCACGTCATCATCGACGGGCCACCGCGCATCGCCGCCTTGGCGCGCTCCGCGCTGATGGCAGCCGAACGCGTGCTGATCCCGGTGCAGCCCAGCCCTTACGACCTGTGGGCCAGCGCCGAGATGGTGGCGCTGATCCGCGAGGCGCAGGTGTTTCGGCCTGCGCTGCGCGCGGCCTTCGTCATCAACCGGCGCGTAAGCACCACCGTGATCGGGCGTGAAGCACGCGGCGCGCTGGCCGATCAGCCACTTCCTGCGCTGCACTCGGAAGTGCATCAGCGCATCGTGTTCGCCGACAGTGTGGCCGCTGGCCGGCTTGCGCGCGAGATGGCGCCAGACAGCGCCGCCGCGCGCGAAATCACTGCGCTGGTCGATGAACTGCTGCGGTGGCCGTCATGAGCAGTCCTGCCAGCAAGCGCACGGGCAAGCGCATCGGCATCGGCATCGGCGCGCGTCCGCCCGCGAATCCGCACGCCGAGGCGTGGATTCGCCAGGGCAGTGCCGATGACCTCCAGAAAGGCGACCTCTACACGGCCCGCCTGACCCTCGACATCACGCCCGCCATGCGGGCGCGCATCAAGGTATCGGCCTTCACGCAAGGCGTGACGGTGGCCGATCTGTTGCGCGCGCTGCTGGAGCGGGAATTCCCGGAGAAGTCCTCATGAACACACCCGCCTCGACGGCTTCGGCACCGCCGTCCATCCCGCCTGTCGGCGTGGCCGACGGCGTGCCGCTGACGCGCGTTGCGCTCGCATACATCGACCAACGCTTCGACCTCTACCTGCGCTTCGGTGATCCTGCTCGCATCATCCGGTTCGACCGCTGGCGCCGCTGCGCGGTGTTCACACCGAACGCGGTTCTATGCCGCATCCGTTGGCAGGCCAACGACTACGGCACGATCCGCTGGCAGCTCATGGTGATGCAGGCTTGCATGCCGATGGATGGCGCGCAGCGCATCCCCGGCGTGCAACCAGGCGCACGCCTGTTGCTGCACGTCGAGGGTGAGCAATCGGTGCGTGCCGTGCTGGCACGCATCGACGCCATTGAGGCGCTGAGCATCGCACCTGCTGGCACTTCGCCCGCGTACTGGCGCACGCTGGGCAACCGGCTCGCGGCGCGCTTGCCGTTGCCCGAATACAGCGCCGAGCGGCACGCCGCCTGGCTGGCCGGGAGGGCGCTGTCATGACCACGATTTCTGTTCCCACTGCTCTCACGCATCCACACTCGCGCCTGCGCGCCCGCCTCATGCTGGCGGGCCTGTCCGCCTGCGGCCTCGCTGCGCTGGCCTGGGCGTCCTTCGTGCATCCACTGCCGCGCCTGACCTACAACCCGTCCGACAGCGTGGCGGTCGGCTGGTATCGCGTCGATCCGCTCGACCATCGCACCAGCTCGCTGCCACGTCCTTTGTCCGTGGGCAGCATCGTGCTGGTGCCGATGCCCGCAGAGGCTGCCGCCCTCGCTGCGCATCGCGGCTACCTGCCGACGCGCATCCCGTTGCTCAAGCGCGTGGGCGCGATGGCGCCGCAAGAGGTGTGTATCGCTGACGGCAAAGTCCGCATCGACGGCGTGCCTTCAGCCGCCGTGCTGCCTGCCGATCGCTGGGGCCGGCCGCTGCCATCCTGGCAGCAGTGCCGTCGCCTTCAGCCTGGCGAGCTGTTCCTGCTCAGCGTGACCAATCCGGCGTCGTTCGACAGCCGGTATTTCGGGCCGGTCAGCGCAGCCGCCGTGATCGGCGTTGCGCGCCCGGTTTGGCTGGAGTCGCGCCCATGATGGCCGCCGATTCGCTGTACGTCGCCATGCATCTCATCGTGCCATCGGGCGTGTCGTTCCGCTGTTCGTCGCCGTGTCGTCGCGCATGCAGTGCGTGTGCATTCGCACCGCACTTCGCGCTGTCTCAGGCGCAGCCGTCCCACGTGCAGGCGTCTTGCCTCGAACACGGCTGGCCTGCGGCCATCGCCGTGTTCGCCGGTGCGCTGGCTGCTGGTGCAGCCTTGCCACCGGGCCGCAATTGCCGGGAGCGGATGCGGGAGGCAAATGCGGAAGGCAAGACAAAAGGACGCGGCACCGGGCCGCGCCCAAAGCCTGTCTGCACATGGGGGTGGCGCGGCACGGAGCGGCTTCGCCACCGTGCCGCGTGGGGCGCGAGGCCCGCGCCAACGCAGGCATGTCCGCGTGCTTTGCACGACAGGACACGCCGTAGCTTGCGGGGAGCGCATCCATGACCGACCACCGCGACGACGATTTCCGCGTGCGTCCCAGCGCCCCGAAGAACCGGGGCAAGGGCCAGGGCCAGAGCTTCGTTTCCAAGGTGCTCAAGCAGGCGGGCAAGGCCAGCGGCGGCAAGTCCTCGATACGCCATTCCGCCGTGTCCGGCGGCCAGCGCGCAGGCCAGCGGCCCGGCTCGCGCCTGGGGCGCGGCCACACGGCGGCGCGTTTCGCCGGGGCGAAGCTGACGCCCATGTCGCGGCGCGTGACCATCAAGACGCTGCTGGTCAATCACCAACGGGCCAGCCCGCAGTCACTCGCCAAGCACCTGCGCTACATCGAGCGCGACGGTGCGGGCCGCGATGGCGAGCCGGGTCTGGCCTACGGGGCGCAGGCCGACGATGCCGACCTTGAAGCCTTGAAGGAACGCTGTGCCGATGACCGGCACCATTTCCGCTTCATCGTCTCGCCCGAGGATGGCGCCGAACTGGACGACCTGCGCACCTACACGCGGCATCTGGTGAACCGCATGGAAGCTGACTTGGGCACGCGGCTGGATTGGGTGGCGGTGGATCACTGGAACACCGACAACCCGCACACCCACCTGATCGTGCGCGGACGCGACGACACCGGCAAAGACCTCATCATCGCGGGCGACTACATCGCCCACGGCTTCCGCCACCGGGCCGCCGAGCTGGCGACGGAATGGCTGGGGCCGCGCACTGAACTGGAGATCCAGCAGACCTTGCAGCGCGAGGTGGAACAAGAGCGGTGGACGAGCCTCGACTGCACGCTGCAACGCGAGGCCGGCGAGGATGGCCGGGTGCAGATCGAACGCTTCAATGAACCAAAGCTGCAACGCCAGCGCCTGCTGTTGATCGGCCGCCTGCAACGCTTGCAGCGCATGGGCCTGGCCGACGAGACGCAGCCCGGCACCTGGGCCGTCCATGCGGATGCCGAGAAGACCTTGCGCGCCCTGGGCGAGCGCGGCGACATCATCCGCACCATGCAGCGGGCCATGAGCGGCCAGCCGCGCGAGCTGGCGGTGTTCGAGCCCGGCGACGACGGCCGCACCGTCATCGGCCGCGTGGCCGCCAAGGGGCTGGCCGACGAGTTGCACGACCGCGGCTATCTGGTCATCGACGGCGTGGACGGCAAGGCCCACTACGTCGCGTTGAACACCCGCGACGAGCTGGCGAACTATCCCACCGGAGCCGTGGTGGAGGTACGCGGTTCCGCCGTGGTGCGGGCGGCCGACAGGAACATCGCCGCGTTGGCGAGCGATGGCCTCTACCGCACCGATCATCACCTGGCGATCGAGCAAGGCCGAGCTGAGCCCGGCCGCGACCCGCAGGAGGTCGTCGCGGCCCACGTCCGCCGGCTGGAAGCCCTGCGCCGGGCCGGCATCGTGGAGCGCGTGGCCGATGGCTTATGGAGGGTGCCGGACGACCTGGCCGAACGTGGCCGCCAGTACGACTCGCAACGGCTGGGCGGCGTGGCCGTAGAGCTGAAATCTCATCTGCCGATTGAGCGGCAGGCACGCGTGATTGGCGCCACTTGGCTCGACCAACAACTGATCGGTGGCGGCAAGGGGCTGGGCGACTCGGGCTTTGGCGGTGACGCCAAGCAAGCCATGCAGCAGCGCGCCGACTTCCTTGAAGAACAGGGGCTGGCCGAGCGGCGGGGACAGCATGTGATCCTCGCCCGGAATCTGCTGGGCACGCTGCGCAATCGAGAACTGGCGCAGGTCGCCAAGGACATTGCCGCCGAAACCGGCCTGGAGCACCGCCCGACCACAGACGGGCAACGTGTAGCAGGTATCTACCGCCGATCCGTCATGCTTGCCAGCGGGCGCTACGCGGTGCTCGATGACGGGATCGGGTTCAACTTGGTGCCGTGGAAGCCTGTGATTGAGCGGCGACTAGGACAGCAACTTGCTGCGACAGTCCGGGGCGATACGGCGGTTTGGCATTTCACGCGGCAGCGCGGGTTAAGCCAGTGATCCACCTCACGACGATGGCTTTTATGGGGTCGTCATGCCTCTCAACTTGCCGCTACGCGCAAAGACAGGTTACAATTCAAGAGCAATTTTCAAATTCACAGCCAACACTATTGGAGTATCGACCAGTGTAACTATCAGTCTCGCAGCGAGCCGTTTCCTAATTTCAATCTTCGCTCGCACGAGGCTGTATGTATGACTGGCTGTGGTTTGCCAGCCCATAGTCTTGGGCTGTTCTCTATTCCGGGATCGGAAAGAGGCATTCGCGCCTAGTCCCGTTCCAGCCTGCGGCCGAGCCTGCACCGGAATAGATCAATGATGAAATCCTTACGTCAGGACTGGTTCTCCAATGTCCGACGCGACCTGTTAGCAGGCGTTGTTGTAGCGCTTGCCCTTATCCCTGAAGCAATCGCTTTCTCGATTATCGCAGGCCTTGATCCCAAGGTCGGCCTGTATGCCTCATTCTGCATAGCCACAGTGATAGCTTTCACTGGCGGTCGCCCTGGCATGATCTCGGCAGCCACAGGCGCGATGGCATTGCTGATGGTCACCCTCGTTAAAGAGCACGGGCTGCAGTACCTGCTCGCTGCCACCGTCTTAACCGGTGTACTCCAGATCATCGCAGGCTGGCTGCAACTGGGCACGCTGATGAGATTTGTTTCACGCTCAGTTATTACTGGCTTCGTAAACGCCTTGGCCATTCTGATCTTCATGGCTCAACTGCCGGAGCTGACGAACGTAAGCTGGCACGTCTATGCCATGACGGTTGCAGGCCTGGGCATCATTTACCTCTTCCCTTACGTTACTAAGGCGATACCGTCGCCGCTTGTCGCCATCGTGGTGCTGACAGCCGTCTCGATCTTACTCGGCCTCGACATTCGCACAGTAGGCGATATGGGGCAGTTGCCCGACAACCTGCCGGTGTTCCTACTGCCCGATGTCCCGTTGAGCTTGGAGACACTCCAGATCATCTTCCCAGTATCTGCAACTTTGGCCGTAGTGGGTTTGTTGGAATCCATGATGACGGCTTCCATCGTCGATGACCTCACCGACACGAGCAGTAACAAAAACCGGGAATGCGTAGGTCAAGGCGTCGCAAATATCGCGAGCGGCTTTCTTGGCGGAATGGCCGGTTGCGCGATGATCGGTCAGTCGGTCATCAATGTGAAATCCGGTGGCCGCGGCCGTCTCTCCACATTGGCCGCTGGCGTATTTCTTCTGCTGATGGTGGTTTTTATCGGTGACTGGGTGGCCCGTATCCCAATGGCAGCACTCGTCGCTGTGATGATCATGGTGTCCATCGGCACCTTTAATTGGGCCTCGATCCGTAACTTGCGAGAGCACCCTAAAAGCTCCAGTGTGGTGATGCTCGCGACTGTCGCTATGACAGTGGGCACCCACGATCTGGCCAAAGGCGTGCTGGTTGGTGTGCTGCTCTCGGGATTTTTCTTCGCCCAAAAGGTCGGTCGGATCTTCCATGCCTCCTCGCACACGGAGGACGAAGGCCGCATGCGCGTTTACACCATTACCGGCCAAGTGTTCTTTGCATCGGCCGAACGCTTCGTCAATTCATTCGACTTCAAGGAAGCCATTGAAAAGGTGCGAATTGACGTCGGCCGCGCCCATTTCTGGGATATCACTGCGGTTAGCGCCTTGGACAAGGTAGTCATCAAATTCCGGCGAGAAGGTACGGAAGTGGAGGTGACTGGCCTGAACGAGGCCAGCGCCACGATGGTGGACAAGTTCGGGATTCACGACAAGGACGGCGCAGCGGACATGCTCGCAGGCCACTAAGAGGAGAGCAAATCATGAAAAACGAAAATAAAGTGCTTGCTTGCGTCGATCAATCACGCTACGCGGTTCATGTGGCCGACTGCGCTGCCTGGGCGGCACGCCGTATTGATGCTCCGCTGGAGCTTCTGCACGTGATCGACAGCCATCCCGAGCGGGCAACGGATGACGATCACAGCGGCGCAATCGGTATCGACGCTCAAGAGAGTCTGTTGGCACATCTGTCTGCAGAAGATGAAGCACACGCCAAGAGCGCGAGGGAGCAAGGCCGGTTGTTTTTGAACCGACTGCGCGAACGCGCAATCTTGGCAGGTGCAGCCCGTGTCGATGTGCGACAGCGCCACGGTTCTCTGGAAGATACGTTAATTGAGCAAGCGCAAGGCTTGCGTTTGCTGGCGTTGGGGCGAAGAGGCAAAGGGGCCAGAACGCACGAAAATGAGCTAGGCCATCACGTCGAAAACATTATTCGCGCTTTAAAGCTTCCGATTCTTACTGTAAGTGAAGAATTCAAGCCTCCTGAGCGCGTCATGATCGCTTTTGATGGCGGCACTGCAATTCGGCGTGGCATGGAGATGTTGTCCAGCAGCCCTTTGCTGCGAGGCTTGCCCATCAGAATTTTGATGTCTGGAAATCAATTTGGCGGTCAAGCCAAATCGCTTGAATGGGCGAAGCAAACTCTGTCGAGAGCGAGCTCTGAAGTGACCGCTTCGCTAGTGCCCGGAGATGCCGGAGCAGTGGTCGAAAAGGCAGTGAAAGAACAGGAAATTGACCTGCTCATTATGGGTGCATTCAGTCACTCGCCACTGCGCGCTCTTCTGTTCGGAAGCAAGACGGCTGAATTACTGCGTTCGTCACACATTCCAATTCTTCTACTGCGTTAAGTCTTGATCAACGCCACTAATTGGCTGTCAGGTTTGAGCCAAACCGATCACCGTCAACCGGCAATACATCTGGATGGGAAGTTTGAAGCGAACTAGTTGATCTGCGCTGCATAAGGCGATTTGTCCCGCTGATAACAACCTGTCCTTTTAGAAGTTTTCAACACATTGGCGGTTCATGACGAGAGTTTGTTGAAAGGCGCGCGTGAGCGGTGGCCACGCGCCTATGGACAGGGAGATTCCTATGGAATTGCGTCATCTACGCTGCTTCTTGGCCGTCGCAGAAGAACTGCACTTCGCACGCGCCGCTGAAAAACTACACATCGAGCAATCGCCGTTATCGCGCACCATTAAAGAACTAGAAGCTGATGTCGGCGAGCAGCTATTCATCCGTACTAGCCGCAGCACTCGATTGACACGGGCAGGGAAGCTTTTCCTCGAGCATGTTCCTCGCATCTTCACGGCCTTACAGCAGGCTCGCGATAGCGTTAAGGCAGCGGCCAATGGCTTTCATGGGCAACTGCGCATCGCTCTGTCTGACGGCATCACGCCTTCACGTTTACCGACGTTACTCGCGCTATGTCGGCAGGAGGAACCCGAAGTCGATTTGCGCCTTTTCGAGGTGCCGCTTTCTCAACAGATCAAGGGGCTACATGACGATCTATACGATGTTGGGTTTGCGCAGTGGAACAAAGTCGGCCAAGGTATCGTAGCCGAGGCGGCGTGGCGTGATGCGTTAATGGTGGCAGTGCCTGCGCGGCATCCATTGCTCAGGTACAAGCGCATTCCGCTTGAAGAGGTTCTGCGTCATCCACTAGTGCTTTGTGATCCTTCGATTTGCGAAGGGCATGCCCGGCAGGTTGACGGCATGCTTCAGCGAGCAGGCCTGGAACCGCTGATTGCAGAACGTGTTGCGTCCTTCGACCTAATGATGGCGCTAGTGGCAGCAGGCTTTGCCTTGGGTTTAGCCGGAGCGCCACATATCACAGGTAGCCGCGAACCCGGCGTAGTCGCCCGTTCGCTGGCAGGGCGAACTCCCATGCTCGTTACGTATGTGCTGTACCGCGAGGACGAGTTCACCGAATCGGTGACACGATTCAAACAGCGCGTCCACGCAATCGACTCTCCCGAAGGGACGGAAAAACCCACGTTTTAAACCCTATCTGCGAGAGGATGTCGGATCATGATTTTGAAGCTGATTGCCCCGTTCTTGCTGGTTGCTGCAATCACCGCCTGCGGCCCATCCGAGCCGTCGAACCAGGAAGCTATTGTGCCGACCGTCGAAGAGCTGGCCGCCGATCCCGAGCGCTTGAAGGAACTGCGCCTCCAGTGCAAGACCGAGCGCCCGACGATGGGCGACGTGCTGTGCAACCGGGTGGCCGAAGCGACGAACAAGCGCTTCTTCGGCGACGGCAAGGTGCCTTACACGCCATCGGAAACGCCGCCGAAGTTCTGACCGTTGGCGGCTTGCCGCATATCCTGTTTTTCTTTCTTAACACGCCGCAGCGCGCTCATGCCTGCGGCGTTTTTATTGGCTTTGTCCCTGCATGAAACCATGCTTTCTGCATCACCTTGCTGCCGATAACGGTCTTTGACCGGCACTGAACCGACACCGATCCTGACGTCTGCGGCACGCCTTCGTGCCGCGTTTTCCACGGGGAATCAGCGCAGGAGAAATCGGAGGCCAAGGTATGCAGGCTCAAGGTGTGTTGTTCGGGCAGATCGCCGCCGTGTTCGGCATCGTGATCGCCGGTGTGTGGGTTGCCACGCAATGGACAGCCGCAGCCTTGGGCTACCAACTACGCCTGGGCTCGCCCTGGTTCGACTTCCACGGCAAGCCGGTCTATTACCCGTGGAAGCTTTTCGAGTGGTGGTTCTTCTTCGATGCCTACGCGCCGCAGGTCTTCGACACCGGCGGCATGATCGCGGCAAGCAGCGGCCTGCTGGCCGTGGCGGTCGCCATCGCCATGTCGGTGTGGCGCTCGCGCCAGGCGCGCAAAGTGACGACCTATGGCTCGGCCCGCTGGGCCGATGCCGCCGACATTCGCAAGGCCGGGCTGACGCAGCCTGCTGGCGTCTTTCTCGGCCAGCATGACGGCCACTACCTGCGGCACGAAGGGCCGGAACACGTCCTGACCTTTGCGCCGACGCGCTCCGGCAAGGGCGTGGGCCTGGTGGTGCCGACGCTGCTGTCCTGGCCGGCATCCGCCGTCATCCATGACATAAAGGGTGAGAACTGGCAGATCACCGCTGGCTGGCGCAGTCGATTCAGCCACTGCCTGCTGTTCAACCCGACCGATGCCAGTTCAGCGGCCTACAACCCGCTGCTGGAAGTAAGGCGCGGCGCGCATGAGGTACGCGACGTGCAGAACATCGCCGATATCCTGGTCGATCCCGAAGGCGCGCTGGAGAAACGCAACCACTGGGAAAAGACCAGCCACGCGCTGCTGGTCGGGGCGATCCTGCATGTGCTGTACGCGGGGGAAGACAAGACGCTGCGCGGCGTCGCCAACTTCCTCAGTGATCCGGCCAGCCCGTTCGAGCTGACCTTGCACCGGATGATGACGACCAAGCACCTGGGCGGTGCCCAGCATCCCGTCGTTGCATCCGCTGCCCGCGAAGTGCTCAACAAGTCGGACAACGAGCGGTCGGGCGTGCTGTCCACCGCCATGTCGTTCCTTGGTCTGTACCGTGATCCGACCGTGGCGGAAGTCACTTCGCGCTGCGACTGGCGCATCGGCGACCTGATCGCAGCAGAGTATCCGGTATCGCTGTATCTGGTAGTGCCGCCTTCCGACATTTCGCGCACCAAGCCGCTGATCCGGCTGATCCTCAACCAGATCGGCCGGCGGCTCACCGAATCGCTCGATGGCAGTGACGGTATCGAGCGCCGGCACAAGCTGCTGCTGATGCTCGATGAGTTCCCGGCGCTTGGCCGTCTGGACTTCTTCGAGACGGCGCTGGCCTTCATGGCGGGCTACGGCATCCGCAGCTTTCTGATCGCGCAGTCGCTCAACCAGATCGACAAGGCGTACGGGCAGAACCATTCGATTCTGGACAACTGCCATGTGCGCGTGACCTTCGCCACCAACGACGAACGAACCGCCAAGCGTATTTCAGAAACTTTGGGCACCGCCACTGAGTTGCGCGCCCAGCGCAACTACGCAGGCCACCGGCTTGCACCGTGGCTGGGGCACCTGATGGTGTCACGCCAGGAAACCGCACGTCCGCTGCTGACGCCGGGCGAAGTGATGCAACTACCGACCGATGAAGCGGTGGTGATGGTGTCCAGCGTCGCACCGATCAAGGCGAAGAAGCTGCGCTACTTCGCCGACGCCAATTTCAAACAACGGGTATTGCCCCCGCCTGTAGTAACGGCTGGCCCCTACGCCGATGTACCGCCTGCACGACCTGACGATTGGAGCGGCCTGGCAATACCCGCGGTTCCTGCGGCACCGGCCACGGCATCCGCCGATGACCTGGAGGCCTTGGGCTCGACTGACGACGGCGGCCCACGCCGCCAGCCCGAACTGTCGGAAGCCATCGCCTATGCCCCCGAGATGGACGCCCCGACCAGCGATCTGTCGCTGCTCGATGACGACGACATGCCCCCGGTGCTTCCCGACCAGCTCGACCCCGCACTGCAACGCACGGCGCGACTGGCTTCTCTCGACCCCAACGACGGAATCAACCTATGAGCCAATACCGATTGAACCTGTTCATTCAGCACGAGCACGCCAAGCGCCTGGACGAGCTAGCCACGAAGAAAGGCGTCTCGAAGTCCAGCATCGTCGCCGCTGCCTTGGCGTCCTGGCTGTCGCCCGATGCTGGCGACCAGCGTGAGGCCGCCATCGCCAAGCGGCTGGATCGTCTGTCGCGGCAGGCCGAGCGTCTGGAGCGTGACCAGAACATCCAGATCGAAACGCTGGCGCTGTTCATCCGCTACTACCTGACCGTCAGTACGCCGGTGCCCGAAGCCCATCAGGATGCGGCTCGCGCTCAGGGCAAGGCTCGTTTCGAGCAGTTCGTCGAACAGTTGGGTCGGCACCTGATGCGTGGCCGCAACCTGGTGCGCGACGTGGTGGAAGAACTGCACCCCCAAGGTCGTGAGTTCGGCATGCGCATGGACGACGCGGCGGCGTTGGCCGAAGCCCATCAACGCACAGCGGAGCGTGCGTCATGAGTGCCGTTCCACAGACCCCGCCCGATCCACGCTCATCCGCTGAGGCGTCCCAGGATCGCCGCATCCAGATGCTGCGCACGGCGATGGGGCCGGTGATCGCTGCTGCGCTGGAAGACCCGGACGTTGTGGAGGTGATGCTTAACCCCGACCGGACATTGTGGGTGGATCGGCTGTCCTCTGGCCGTGCGCCGCTCGGCGTCGAACTGCCCGAGGCCGATGGCGAACGCATCATCCGCCTGGTGGCCGCCCACGTCGGTGCGGAGGTACATCGCGGCCAACCGCTCTTGACTGCCGAGCTGCCGGAGACGGGCGAACGCTTCGAGGGCATCTTGCCGCCCGCTGCACCTGGCCCGGCCTTTGCGCTGCGCAAGCGTGCCGTGAGCATCATCGGTCTGGATCGCTATGTGGCCGAAGGCATCCTGACTGCTGGGCAGGCCGAGTTTCTGCGTCACGCCGTGCGCGAGCGGCACAACATCCTAATCGCCGGAGGCACCAGTACCGGCAAGACCACGCTGGCCAATGCCTTGCTGGCCGAGATCGCCGCCACCGGCGACCGCGTACTGGTGCTCGAAGACACCATCGAACTGCAATGCGCTGCCCGTGACCATGTGCCGCTGCGCACCCGCGCAGGCGTGGTGTCGATGCAAGAGCTGGTGCGCGCCACGATGCGGCTGCGCCCGGATCGCGTGATCGTCGGCGAAGTGCGCGGCGGCGAAGCGCTGGATCTGGTGAAGGTCTGGGGCACTGGCCACCCCGGTGGCATCGCCACCATCCATGCCGGCTCCGCCTTGGGTGCGCTGCTGCGCCTGGAACAACTGATCCTCGAAGTGGCGGTGCATCCGCCCCGCGCCCTGATCGCCGAGGCGGTCAATGTCGTGATCCACATCGCAGGCCGTGGACGCAAGCGCCACGTCGAAACCATTTCTCGCGTCGTCGGTTTCGACGGCGAGGGCTACCGCCTGGCGGATGCGCTGGAAGCACCGTTCTCCGAGCTTCCGCCGGTTCCTCTTGCAGCCGCTGCCGCTGCGCCTTCCTCGATCCCTGACCAACCTGGAGAACTGCCATGACGCAGATGCACGTTCCTGCTTTCCGCTTTTCCGTAAATCCGCTTTCCCACCTGTCCAGCCTGGCACGACTGCGTAGCCTGGCCCGCCCCGCACGGCAAGGGCTGCTGCTGGCAGCGCTGCTGCTGTTCCTGGCCGGAACCGCGCAGGCGGCCGGTTCCTCGATGCCGTGGGAAGGCCCGCTGCAATCCATTTTGGAGTCGATCCAGGGGCCGGTGGCTCGCATCGTCGCGGTCATCATCATTATTGCGACGGGCCTGGCGCTGGCCTTCGGTGATACCAGCGGTGGCTTCCGCAAGCTGATTCAGATCGTCTTCGGCCTGTCCATCGCCTTCGCGGCTTCGAGCTTCTTCCTGTCGTTCTTTAGCTTCTCCGGCGGGGCCGTCGTATGAGCACGGCCACCGATCTTCCGGGGTTTGAAGTGCCGCTGCATCGCTCACTGACCGAGCCGATCCTGCTGGGCGGTGCGCCGCGCACCGTAGCGATCGCCAACGGCACGCTAGCCGCCGCCGTCGGGCTGGGCCTGCAACTGTGGATTCCCGGCGTGGTGATGTGGATCGTCGGCCATTCGCTGGCGGTTTGGGGGGCGCGTGTCGATCCGCAGTTCATGCAGGTCTTCGCCCGGCACATCAAACACAAGCCGCTGCTGGACGCATAGGGAGAAGCCGACATGCTGAACCTTGCCGAATACCGCCAGCGGCCAGCGCTCTTGGCCGACTGGTTGCCTTGGGCCGGGCTGATCGCGACGGGCGTGGTACTGAACAAGGATGGCTCGTTCCAGCGCACGGCACGCTTTCGCGGGCCGGATCTGGACAGCGCCACGCAAGGCGAACTAATAGCTACATCAGCGCGGCTGAACAACGCACTGCGCCGGCTTGGTTCGGGCTGGGCCTTGTTCATCGAAGCCGAGCGCCGCCCGGCAGCAGGCTATCCACGCTCCGAATTCCCGGAGCCGTTGTCATGGCTGGTGGATGAAGAACGCCGCGCGGCCTTCGAGGAATCCGGCCAGCATTTTGAGAGTGCCTATCACTTCACACTTGCCTATCTTCCACCAGAAGAGTCCCGCGCCCGCGCCGCCAAAATGCTCTATGAGAACCCGCCAGGCGATGGCGTGGACTGGCGTGGGCGGCTGGAAGCCTTCGTGGCGGAAACGGATCGCGTGTTCGACTTGCTCGACGGCGTGATGCCGGAAATCGCCTGGCTCGATGACAGCCAGACACTGAGCTACCTGCACGCCACGGTGTCCATGCGGCGCTACCGCGTCGGTGTGCCCGACGTGCCGTTCCATATCGACGCACTGTTGGCCGACTGCGCCCTGGTCGGTGGTCTGGCGCCCATGCTGGGCGACCAGCACCTGCGCGTGGTGTCGGTGCGAGGCTTTCCGACTTCGACGTGGCCAGGGATTCTGGACGACCTCAACCGCCTGGGCTTTGGCTACCGCTGGAGCACGCGCTTTTTGTGCCTGGACAAAGCTGAGGCGGAAAAAGAACTCGGCCGCCTGCGCCGCCAGTGGTTTGCCAAACGCAAGAACGTCGTCGCGCTGTTGCGCGAAACGATCTTCCAGCAGGAAAGCCCGCTGGTCGATACCGATGCTAGCAATAAGGCGGCCGACGCCGATGCCGCCTTGCAGGAACTGGGCAGCGATCAAGTCGCTTTCGGCTACCTCACCGTCACTGTGACGGTGCTCGATGCCGACCCGGCCGTAGCCGACGAGAAGCTGCGCATGGTGGAGCGCGTCATCCAGGGCCGGGGCTTCGTGACCATCCCCGAGACCCTCAATGCAGTCGATGCCTGGCTGTCGTCCATCCCTGGCAATGCCTATGCCAACGTGCGTCAGCCCATCGTCTCGACGCTGAACCTGGCGCACATGATGCCGCTGTCAGCGGTGTGGGCCGGGCCGGAGAAGAACGCGCATCTGGATGGCCCGCCGTTGATCGTCACCCGCACCGATGGCGCGACGCCTTTTCGCTTGGTCACGCACATCGGCGACGTGGGCCACACGCTGGTCGCCGGGCCGACCGGCATGGGCAAGTCGGTCTTGCTCGCTACGCTGGCGATGCAGTTTCGCCGCTATCCCGGCTCGCGCATCTTCGCCTTCGATATGGGCCGCTCCATGCGTGCCACAATCCTCGGGCTGGGCGGCGAGCATTACGACCTAGGCAATGACGGGGCGATTGCTTTCCAGCCATTGGCCCGCATCGACCAGGAGGGCTACCGCACCTGGGCCGCCGAATGGGTGGAAGGCCGCCTGCTGCATGAAGGTGTCTCCATTGGCCCGGACGAGAAGGCCGCGATCTGGTCGGCACTCGGCAGCCTCGCCGGCGCGCCGGTGGAGCAGCGCACGCTGACGGGCCTCTCGGTGCTGCTGCAATCGAACGCACTGCGCCAGGCGCTCGCGCCCTATGTGCTGGGTGGTGCCCACGGCAAGCTGCTGGACGCCGATTCTGATCGGCTGGGTTCCGGCAGCGTGCAGGGCTTCGAGATGGAAGAGCTGATGCACAGCAAGGCGGCAGTGCTGGCCGTGCTGGGCTACCTGTTCGCCCGCTTCGATGAACGCTTCGACGGCGCGCCCACGCTGTTGATCCTCGATGAAGCCTGGCTGTTCCTCGATGATCCGGTGTTCGCTGCCCGCATCCGCCAGTGGCTCAAAACGCTGCGCAAGAAGAACGTCAGCGTCATCTTCGCCACGCAGTCGCTGGCCGACATCAAGGATTCAAGTATTGCACCGGCAGTGATCGAAAGCTGCGCCAGCCGGATTTTTCTCCCTAACCCACAGGCGACCGAGCCTCAGATCCGCACGATCTACGAGGGCTTCGGCCTCAACAGCCGCCAGATCGAGATCGTGGCGACCGCGCAGCCCAAGCGTGACTACTACTACCAATCGCGCCTGGGCAATCGCCTGTTCGACCTCGACCTGGGGCCAGCAACTTTGGCCTTCGCCGGGGCATCCACTCCGCAAGACCAACGCGACATGGATCGCGTGCTGCTGGACGCAGGCACACCGGGCTTCGCCGGTGCCTGGCTGCGTCATCGTGGCCTCGATTGGGCCGCTGATCTGCTGCCGTCCTCGCCGGCGGCAGCGTCCTTCCTCGCTTCTCAACCCCAGGAGGTTTCACCATGAAAACCCAACCCCGTTTGCGGTCCGTCTCGCTCGCCGCCGTGCTGTCGGCATCGCTGCTGGCCGTGCAGCCTGCATCCGCGCTGACGGTGTTCGACCCGTCCAACTTCGTGCAGAACACGCTGACCGCCGTGCGCACGCTGGAGCAGATCAATAATCAGATCAACCAGCTTCAGAACGAAGCGCAGATGCTGATGAACCAGGCGCGCAATCTGACGAATCTGGACTTCAACATCGTCAATCGCCTGCGCTCGACGCTGGCGACCACCGAGCGGCTGATCGCCGAGGCTCGCGGCCTGGCCTACGACGTGCAGAGCATGGATGCCACCTTCGCCCGGCTGTACCCGGAGCAGTACGCCGCGACCGTCAGCGGCGACCAGATGCTGCGCGACGCGCAGGAACGCTGGAAGAACACCTTGAACGGCCTGCATACCGCGATGCGGATGCAGGCGCAGGTGTCGCAGAACCTGGCGCAAGACGAAAGCGCGCTGTCCGACCTGGTCAGCCAGAGTCAGTCCGCCACCGGCGCACTGCAAGCCATGCAGGCGACCAATCAGCTTCTGGCCTTGCAGGCCAAGCAGTCGATCCAGGCGCAGCAGCTCCAGATCACGCAGGAACGCGCCGCCGCGCTGGAACTGGCACGCCAAGCAGCGGCTGTCGAACGCGGCCGGGAAGTGACGCGCCGCTTCCTAGGCGACGGCACGCCATACACGCCGCAGCGCGTGGATTTCTACGGCAACTGACGGGAGACGGCCATGCGATGCGTTTCCTTGCTGCTGCCCGTGCTGCTGGTCGCTTGCAGCCAGCAGCCGACCGAAGACCTGGCCGCAGCCTTGGCTGCCAATCCCGCGCGGCTCAAGGTTTTGCGTGCGCAGTGTGCAGCCGACCGGGCTACGGCAGGCGAAGACGCTTGCCTGGCTGCGGCTGAAGCCTTCCGGCGGCGCTTCTTCGCCGGTGAAACCGGGCCTGACGAGTTCCACACGCTGGCCGATCTGCCGCCGATCCCACCGAGCTTCGACACACCCATCAGTGACCAGGACGCCATGCCCTTCGAGGGGGACGTGCCATGAATGACGTGACAGTGATCGACCGATTCCTCGCTACCTTCTCGCGCTACATCGACTCGGGCTTTGGGCTGCTGCAGGGCGAAGTCGCGTTCCTGACCGCCACGCTGATCGTCATCGACATGACCATCGCTGGGCTGTACTGGGCGATGAGCCACGCCACCGGCCAGGGCGATGACTTGATCGCAAAACTGCTGCGCAAGGTGCTTTACGTCGGCGCCTTCGCCTACATCATCAACAACTTCAACTGGCTGGCCAGCATCGTCTTCCGCTCGTTCGCGGGCCTGGGCCTAACGGCCAGCGGCTCGACGATGAGCATGGGCGAATTTCTGCAACCGGGCCGCCTGGCCAAGACCGGCATCGACGCGGCAGCGCCGATTCTTGAGCAGATCAGCGACATGGCGGGCTTCCCCGAGGTGTTCGTGAACATGACGCCCATCGTGGTCATGTTCCTGGCCTGGGCCGTGGTGATCCTGTGCTTCTTCGTGCTGGCGATCCAGCTTTTCATCACGTTGATCGAGTTCAAGCTGACCACGCTGGCGGGCTTCGTGCTGGTGCCTTTCGCCTTGTGGAACAAGACCTCGTTCCTCGCCGAAAAGGTGCTGGGCAACGTGGTGTCCTCGGGCATCAAGGTGCTGGTGCTGGCCGTCATCGTTGGCATCGGCTCGGGCCTGTTTGCCGAGTTCCAAGTGCATCCGGCCGAGCCGTCCATCGACCATGCGGTGGTCATCATGCTGGCCTCGCTCACGCTGCTGGCGTTGGGGATCTTCGGGCCGGGCATTGCCACCGGGCTGGTATCCGGTGCACCGCAGCTTGGCGCAGGCGCGATGGCTGGTGCTGCGATTGGTGCCGCAGGCGCGGCGGTTGCCGTAGGTGCCGCAGCCACCGGCGTGGGCGGTGCTGTGATGGCCGGTGCGCGCATGGCACCGGCTGCCGCCAAGCTCGCCGGGTCTGGTGCGCGGGCTGCAACCTCGGCGGCTGGCAGCGCGAAGTCGGCTTTCCAGGCCGGTTCCGCCGCTGCGGGCGGCGGAGCCAAGGGCGCGATGGCCGGGCTGGGCAGTGTTGCCAAGGGCGGCGCACAGGCCGCTGGCCAGCGCGCTGGTGCTGGCATCAAGGCAGCAGCGGCCAAGGCTGCAGCGCCATTCAAAGCAGGCTGGCAAGGCTCTGGTGCCGATGGCGGCTCAGGCGGTGGCACTGCGGGGCCAGCCGCCGCAGGCGATGCCGCTGGCAACACAGCCAACGCGCAAAAACAAGAGCAGCCCGGTTGGGCCAAAAACCTGCAACGCCGCCAACGACTCATACAGGCCACCACTACGGCCGCGCACACGCTGCGCGGTGGCGACGGCGGCGGTTCGGGCCAAGGCCCGAGCCTGCGGGATTCCGATAGCTGACTTTCAAGGAGAACTCCATGCGATTCAAACGACCGCAGGTGCGCTATGCCGATACGCCGCAGCCTGCCACTCCGTATCAAGCCGCTGCCCAGGTGTGGGACGAGCGCATCGGCTCGGCCCGCGTGCAGGCCAAGAACTGGCGGCTGATGGCCTTCGGCTGCCTGGTGCTCGCATTGCTGATGGCCGGCGGCCTGGTGTGGCGCTCGGCCCAATCCATCGTCACGCCCTATGTCATCGAGGTCGATCAGTCCGGCCAGGTGCGCACCGTGGGCGAAGCGGCCACGCCGTATCGGCCCACCGATGCGCAGACGGCACACCACATCGCGCGCTTCGTGACGCTGGTGCGCTCGCTGTCCATTGACCCCATCGTCGTGCGCCAGAACTGGCTCGATGCTTACGACTACACCACCGATCGTGGCGCGGCGGTGCTCAACGACTATGCGCGGGTGAATGACCCGTTTGCCCGCATCGGCAAGGAATCGGTGACGGTGCAGATCACCAGTGTGGTTCGCGCCAGCGAGGCGTCGTTCAACGTGCGCTGGACAGAGCGCCGCTACGTCAATGGCGCGGCGACCGGGCTGGAGCGATGGACGGCGGTGGTGTCCATCGTGCAGCAGACCCCGCGCACCGAAGAACGCCTGCGCCGCAACCCGCTGGGCATCTACGTCAATGGCTTGTCGTGGAGCCGTGAACTGGATTCTTCTGAAGGAGCCAAACCATGAATGCACGTTTCCGTAAAACCGCATTGCCGGTGATCCTGCTGGCATCGACTGTCCTGTTTGCGGGCTGCGCCACGCAGGGCAAGCCGCCGCCGGTGATCTCGCTCGATGAGCCGGTGCAGGCTCAGCCATTGCCCGAGCCGCCCACGCCCATCGAAGTGGTGGCAGTGCCCGAACCGTTGGCATTGCCCGGACAGTTGAAACCGCTGCCGGACGTTGATGCGACCCCGGCTTCACCGGAGCCTGCCGACGAGAAGGTGCGCGTTTCGCGTGCCAATGCCGAGGCGCGCATTGCGCCGACCCGTGAGGGCTACGTCAATGCGATCCAGGTCTGGCCCTTCACTGACGGCGCGCTGTATCAGGTCTATGCGTCCGTGGGCCGCGTGACCGTGATCGCGCTCCAGCCCGGCGAGGAACTGGTGACGGTCGCTGCGGGCGATACCGTGCGCTGGATCGTGGGCGACACCTCCAGCGGCAGCGGGGCCGATCTGCGCGTCAATGTGCTGGTCAAGCCTATCCGTTCCGGGTTGAAGACCAATCTGGTCATCACCACCAGCCGCAGGACGTACCTGCTGGAACTGACTTCGACCGACAAGGCATGGATGGCGTCCGTGTCCTGGGACTATCCCAAGGATCGAATGCTGGCCTTGCAGCGCCAGGCCCAAGCCGCCAACGCTGCCGCGCCGGTCGATGCAGGCTTGTCGCTGGAGAACATCCGGTTTCGCTATGCAATCAGCGGCAGCAATCCACCGTGGAAGCCGCTGCGCGCCTTCGACGATGGCGAGAAGGTCTATATCCAGTTTCCTGCAGGCATCGCCCAGGGCGAGCTGCCGCCGCTGTTTGTCATCGGCGCGCAGGGCCATGGGCAACTGGTGAACTACCGCTTCCGCTCGCCGTACTACATCGTGGATCGGCTGTTCGGTGCGGCCGAACTGCGCCTAGGGGCCGACAAGGGCGACGTGGTGCGCATCGAGCGCACGGATGGCATTGCTGGGAGGAACTGAGCATGAGCCAGGACGATACCCCCGACCTTGACGCGCCGCAGGCGGACAAGGTGGCACCCGAGGCGGTGGCGCTGCGCGCCCAACCGCGCCCGGTCACGCGCCTGAACCGGCGCACGCTGGCCATCCTCTCCGGCGGGCTGTCGGTCGGCCTGATGGGCGCACTGATCTGGTCGCTGCAACCGCAGCAACGCAGCGCGAGCGAGTCTACCGAGCTGTACAACGTGGATCGCGTGTCCAAGTCGGAAGGGCTGGATGCGCTGCCGACGGACTATTCCAAGCTGCCAGCGCTGCCGCCCGACGTGCCGGAGCTCGGGCCACCGCTGCCGGGCGATTTAGGGCCAGCCATCGTCAATTCGCAGCAGCCAGTTGCCGCCACCTATGCCGCGCCCGGCTACGACCCCAACGATGCGCTACGCAAGGAAGAAGAAGCAGCGGCAGCTTCATCGGTGTTCTTCCGCACGGGTTCCCCGCAGGCTGCGCCCGTGGCGCAGTCGCAGGTCGCTGCCGCGGCAGGCTTCGCTGCCAATGCCGCTTTCGATCCGCTGGCCGCTGGCCCAGCCTCGACGGCGGCCCAGCCTGCTGATCCGACTGCCGTGCAGAACCGGCAAGACCAGAAAGAGGCGTTCCTGACAGGCGGCTCTAGGGAAACCCGTAACTCCGGCAACCTGCAAATGCCCGCATCGCCGTACCAAGTCATGGCAGGAACGGTGATCGCAGGTGCGCTGGTGACGGGCATCAAGTCAGACCTGCCGGGCGACGTGATCGCCACGGTGACGGAGCCGATCTACGACACGGCCACAGGCAAGTTCCTGCTGATCCCGCAGGGTTCGCGCATCCTGGGCAAGTACAACAGCCAGGTCAGCTACGGCCAGAGCCGCGTGCAGGTGGTGTGGAACCGCATCATCCTGCCGGACACGTCTTCGCTCACGCTCGACAACCTGATCGGCACCGACCCGGCGGGCTATGCCGGTCTGGAAGACGACGTGGACTGGCATTGGGATCGGATTTTTGCCGGTGCCGTGCTGACGACGCTGCTGGGCGTCGGTGCCGAACTGGCCGCACCCGAGAACCGCCAGGACGGTGATCGCGTCATCATCGCCGGGCGCGACAGCCTGCAGGACACGGTGAACCAAGTCGGCCAGGAAGTGACCCGGCGCAACCTCAACATCCAACCCACGCTGACCAGCCGTCCCGGCTTGCCAGTGCGCATCATCGTGAACCGCGATCTGGTGCTGCGGCCCTATCAGCCGCTGTTCTTCAACAAGGGGACTTCGCGATGAGCTCGACCAGGAAACTGCGGCTGGGGCCGCTGCCCAAGACCGAAAGCGTCAAGCTGACCTTCGCTTGCTCGGCCAGCTTGAAAGCCGATCTCGACCGCTACGCCGCGCTGCATGCGCAGGCGTATGGCGAGGCGGTCGATGCCTCGACGCTGATCCCGCACATGCTGGAGGCGTTCATGGCGGGGGATCGGGGATTCAGGAAAGGAAACGCCAACAAGTCCTTGCCGCCGAACCCAAGCTGAAGGTGCACCGGAACCAGATTGACCATCACTCGAACGCGCAGCCCAACGCTGCGCGTTCTTCGTTCTGGATAGGCTGCGAGGGAATGGGCTAAAGTGACCGAGCAGGCCTGCCAGTTCTTGGCAATCTCCATCGCTACAACGCGACTCGGCTTGCTTTCTACAGGCTCTTATGTGGCCCCCAGTCCACAACACCGCATCCCCTGCAAGCGGCATAAAACAGAGCTAACCTATTGCCCCATATATGGTTTCAAGCCTCCCGTGTTTTGCACGAAAGGCTTGACGCTGGCCATTTTTTATGGCCGGTGCCCCCTGCCAAGGGTCCCTTGTGGGCGCGCGGGGACACTCGTAGAGTTGGGCCTTCGTTCCGAAGGATCGGGAGGTTGGCGATGTACCGCACCACGATGATCGTGCTGTTGCTGTGCCTGCCTGGCGTTGCACTGGCCAAGCCGGACAAGGCGGCTGTGCAGATGGACCGCCAGAGTCCGGTGGCCGAGCAGGTCCGCCAGGTCGAAAAAGCCCTGCAGCAGGGCGATTACAACGAAATCTCTGCCGAGGACCGCAGTCAGGTCCAGCAGGCACTGGCGCGGATCACCCAGCGGATGGGCGACCGGCATACCGTCCAGGAGCTGCCGCCGCAGGCGCAGAATGACGTTTTCAACGATCAGGAGCGGGTCAACAGCATCCTGACGCGCGCCCACGACGACAGTCGGCAGATCTGCTCGTACCAGCGCACTACGGGCAGCAACATGCCCAAGAGCCGCTGCCTGACCGTCGCCCAGCGGCGCCGTATCGAAGAGAAGGGCAAGGCCCTGCTCAATGACCAGCGCACCTACAGCAATCTGAACCCGGATTCCAAGCTTTAGGGCCACCTGCACCCTGCCTGCCAGCACTTGCTGGCAGAGCGCGCATCCGCATACAGTCGGCGTTCACCTCAAACAGGGATTCGTTTGTCATGAAGCATCCAGTGATATCAGCGGTTCTGGTTTCGGCATTGGCCCTGGTCACTGCCTCGGCAGGGGCCAAGAGTGCCGAAGAGGTATTCCTGCCGGGCCAGCCGCTGCTGCAACAGGTAGAGCGCATCGAGATCGAACTCAACGACGGCGAAACCTATTCCGAGCTGCGCCAGGAAGAGCGCGGCAAGGTCCGTGAGACCCTGGTTCGCATCCGCACCGCCGCCGAACAGTATCCAACCAGGGACGCGATGCCTGAATCGGTACGAACTGAGGTCTTCAACGATCAGCAGGTCGTGAACACCGTTTTGACACAGGCGCGTGAAGATAGTCGTCTAATATGCCGACGTGAGAAGGCCATCGGTTCCAACATGTCGTCCACGCAATGCATGACCGTCGCCGAGCGTGCTCGGCAGAAGGACAAGGCACAGCGCGACATGGGCCAGGCCCAGCGCGTCGGTAAATTCGTCAATTAGAGGTGACAGTGAGAATCCTGGTAATCGAAGACAACAGCGACATTGCGGCCAATCTGGGCGACTACCTGGAGGACCGGGGCCACACCGTGGACTTCGCTGCCGACGGAGTGACCGGGTTGCATCTGGCTGTCGTGCACGAGTTCGACGCGATTGTCCTGGATCTCAACCTGCCGGGCATGGACGGTATCGAGGTCTGCCGCAAGCTTCGCAACGAAGCACGCAAGCAGACCCCGGTGCTGATGTTGACCGCGCGCGATTCGCTGGACAACAAACTGGCCGGCTTCGATTCCGGTGCTGACGACTACCTGATCAAGCCGTTCGCGCTGCAGGAAGTGGAAGTGCGTCTGAACGCCCTGTCGCGTCGCGGCAAGGGCGTGCAGACCCGCGTGCTGGAAACCGGTGATCTGGAATACAACCTGGACACGCTGGAAGTGCGCCGCCAGGGCAAGCTGCTGCAGCTCAACCCGACCGCGCTGAAGATCCTGCAGGCGTTGATGGAAGCGGCCCCGGCCGTGGTCACCCGGCAGGAACTGGAAACCCGTGTCTGGGGCGAAGAACTGCCCGATTCCGATTCGCTGCGCGTGCACATCCATGGCCTGCGCGCCGTGGTGGACAAGCCCTTTGAAGTGCCGATGATCCAGACCCGCCATGGCATCGGATACCGCATCGCCACGCCGGAAGCCTGATTCTGTGGCAAGCAAGGGGGAGCGCCGGCGCACGCCTTATCGGCGGCGCCTGCGCAGCCGCATCATCGTCTCGTTCGTGTTGTTGGGCTTCTGCCTGACGACACTGTTCGCGTTTGCCACCAACTGGGCCCGCATGCGGGTGGAAAACCAGTTGGTGGAAGACGTGATGAACCGCAACATCAGCGAGTACGTGCGGCGTTACTACGAAAGCCCGGACCGCAACCCCGACCTGCCGGTGCAGCAGATGCGCGCGCGCCTGATCAAGCCGGACAAGTTCGAGGCGCTGCGCGAGGAGGAGCCGGACTGGTACGAGTTCAAGGACGGCCTGTACAACATGGGCGGTGTGGACGAGCGCGGCGAGCGCTATTCCTACAAGCTGGCCGTGCGCAAGACCCCTGATGCCTGGGCGTTTCTTGCCTACGACATGACCGACAGCGTTCGCGGTGGGCAGCAGCTCAACCGCGCGCTGTTCCTGTCGGTGCTGGTGTTCAGCCTGCTGTCGCTGGTGCTGGGCTGGTGGTCGGCGTCCAAGGTGATGAAGCCCGTCTCGGATCTGGCCGCGCGCCTGCGTGCGTACCGTGGCGGCACCAGCGATCCCGAACCTTTGGCGCCGCGCTTCCCTGATGACGAAGTGGGGCAGCTGGCCCAGGCGCTGGATGACTATTCTTCGCGGCTGACCGAAGTGGTGCAGCGCGACCGTGAGTTCAATGCAGACGTCAGCCATGAGCTGCGCACGCCGCTGGCGGTGATCCGTGGCGCCACCGAGCTGCTGCTGACCCGCCCGGGCCTGGACGAGAAGGTGCTGCAGCGCCTGCAGCGCATCCAGCGTGCCGAGCAGCAGTGCAGCGATCTGATCGGCGCGCTGTTGCTGCTGTCGCGCAACGAGCGCGGGCAGGGCAGCAGCAATGTGGCTCGTGTGGCCGAACAGCTGCTGGATGCGCATCGCGCGCAGCTGGGTGGCAAGCCGCTGGAACTGCATCTGGATGGCGAACGCGACCTGGTCATCGACGCCCCCGAAGCGGCGTTGTCGGTGGCGCTGGGCAACCTGATCGGCAATGCGGTGAAGTATTCGCAGGATGGCGAGGTGCGCGTACATGTGGGTGCCAACGCCGTGTCGGTGACCGACAGCGGGCCGGGCCTGAGCGAGGAAGATGCCGCCAAGCTGTTCCAGCGCGGCTACCGCGGCACCCATGCCGGCCACTCGCAGGGCGGCGGTATCGGCCTGTCGATCGTCAGCCGCCTGTGCGATCTATACGGCTGGCAGGTAAGCGTGCGCCCGGGCGGCGCCCGCGGCGTAATCGCCACGCTGACGTTCTCGCCGAAGCCGCTGTAATACCTTCTGGCTGCCGCTTTGGTAGGTGCCGACCTTGGTCGGCACGAATCCATTCGTCGTCGAAATCTCCCACTCGGCGCGAAATGTCGCATGCAACGCCAATGCAGTTTTCGCGAAGGCGCGGCGTCTCTGGCCCAGCACGACACCTGCGTGACGCACTCCGCGTCCTGCGCGTGTCCCACCGCACGATTCCGCAGACGGTTGGCCCACATGGCGTTTTCGCCTCATGACCGCATTGCATGCAGCTGGCGAGATGGCATGGCTGGGGTCATCGCCCTGGCCGGGATTGGCGTCCTGAAATCGACCCAACAATCAACAAACCTCTGATGCGCCGAAGGCCGTCATGGAAAATGCATCGCGATGCCCTTGCTTTGGCGGGCGGTGCGTGGGGACTTCGAAGAGTCCGCCGGAGTGTTTTGTTGATTGTTGTGATCCGGTACGCCAACCCGCACCGTCCGCCACCTCGCATCTGCGGGTGGCCTTGCCGTCTGCGAGGAGCACTGCCATGTCTACACGCACCACCTACCCGAACCTGCGCCGCCTGGTCGGCGAATCCGCCGACCAGTTGCCGGCCGACATCGCCGAACGCATCGAAGACGTGCTGGCCGAACCCAGCGACCTGCTACCGGCACTGATGGCGCGCATGGATGGCCGCGACAACGCCGATGGCCAGACCCGGCAGGGCGCGGGTCTCACCCCGACGCAAGCGGTAACCCTGGCCAGCCTCAGCCGCACCCTGGCTGGTCTCAATGCGTTGATCCAGATGCTGCACGCCGCCGAAGCGGCCCGGGTGCAGGGCAGTGCAGGCCAGCAACTGCCGCCGGACGTAGTGGAAGGCCTGTTGCTGGCCGCGCGCGAACTGGCCCGCTACGCCCGCCAGCAGCTGGAGTAGATCCACGCCATGCGTGGATGCCTGTTCGCGCGGTGCAGGTGAAGTAGATCCACGCCATGCGTGGATGCCTGTTCGGGCGGTGCAGGTGAAGTAGATCCACGCCATGCGTGGATGCTTGTCCGCGCGGAGCCGGTAGACCTGCCGGCCTACCCGGCAGCCAACCCCAGATACCGCAGGTGCAACCGCTCCACCTGCGCTTGCAGGTCATCCGGATGCCCATCATTGACGACGACATCATCAGCCAGCGCCAAACGCTGTGCGCGGGTGGCCTGGGCGGCGATCATCTGGTGAGCCAAGGCCGCGTCGATGCCGTCGCGCTGCATCAGGCGGGCGTGCTGTACGGCCTCGGGCGCATCCACCAGCAGCACCCTGTCCAGCCACGGGTAGGCCTGGCGGCCGCCCACTTCGGTCAACAACGGGATCGCCGCCAGCGCATAGGGGCTGGCGGCCTGCTTGCACTGCTGCTGCATCAGACGGCGGATGGCCGGGTGGGTGATCGCTTCCAGCGCCGTCCGCTCGGCCGGGTCTGCAAAGATGTGGGCGCGCAGGCGGGCACGGTCCAGGCTGCCGTCGGCCAGCAGCATGTCCGCGCCGAAGCGCTCTGCAATCAGGGACAGGGCAGGGCTGCCCACCGTCACCACGGCGCGCGCGGCCAGGTCGGCATCGGCCACGACAATCCCCAGCGCCTCGAAGCGCCGGGTGACCTCACTTTTGCCCGAGGCGATGCCGCCGGTCAGGCCAACCACATACCGGCTCATGGGGACTCCCCTCAGCGCAGCCCGCTCATCACCAGATACTGGTTCAACAGCGGCTCGCCCCACATGAAGAACAGCCAGCCGGCCAGCGCCAGGTAGGGACCGAACGGGATCGGCGTCGCCCGGTCACGGCCACGGCTGTACAGCCAGATCGAGCCGATGATGGCGCCCAGCACCGACGACATCAGGATGATCGGCAGGATGCCCTTCATGCCACACCAGGCACCCAGTGCGGCCAACAGCTTGAAATCGCCGTGGCCCATGCCCTCCTTGCCGGTCAGCTGCTTGAACAGCCACCACACCGACCACAGCGACAGGTAGCCCAGCAGGGCGCCGAGCAGGGCCGGTTTGGCGGGCATGTACAGGTTGTCGATGCTGCCTATCAACCCCAGCCACATCAGTGGCAGGGTCAATTGATCCGGTAGCAGCTGGGTGCGCAGGTCGATGCCGGACAGGGCGATCAGGAAGCAGGTCAGCACGATCGCGCCGAAGCCCTGCCAGCCGAAGCCGAACTGCCACACGCAGGCCAGCACCATCACTGCGGTCAGCGCTTCCACCAGCGGGTACTGGATGGAGATCGGCGCCTTGCAGTGGCGGCACTTGCCGCCCTGGATGATCCAGCTGAACAGCGGGATGTTCTCGTACCAGGCCAGCTTGTGCTTGCAGTGTGGGCAGTGCGAAGGCTCCACCACGATGCCCGGCGGGGGCGGCTCGTAGAAGTCCGGCTCTTCCAGCACCTCGCGCGCATCGCGCTTCCACTGCCATTCCAGCCGCTTGGGCAGGCGCAGGATGACGACGTTCAGGAAGCTGCCCAGAAGCAGTCCCAGGCCGGCCGCGGCGGGATAGCCGAGGCCGGGATGCTGGTCGAGAAATGCCATTCAGTAATTATCCGACAACGGCGGCAAGTTTGAAGATGGGTAGGTACATGCCGATGACCATGCCGCCGACGATGGTACCAATGATCACCATGATGAACGGTTCCAGCAGGCTGCTCAGGGCATCAACGGCATTGTTGACCTCCTGCTCATAGTACTCGGCGACCTTGAAGAGCATGGCGTCCAACGCGCCCGCCTCTTCACCGATGCTGGTCATCTGGATGACCATGTGCGGGAACAGGTTGCGCTGCTTCATTGCGACATTCACCGGGTAACCCACCGAGACGTCATCGCGCATGCGCAGTACGGCCTCTTCATAAACCGTATTGCCAGTGGCACCAGCGACGATGCCCAGCGCTTCCACCAGCGGAACGCCTGCCTTGAATGTGACCGCAGTCGTGCGGGCAAAACGGGCGATGGCGCTGTTGTGCATGAGCTGGCCGATCACCGGCACTTTCAGGACCAGCCGGTCCATGCTGTGCTGCAGCTTGGGAGATCTTTTGTACGTGGCAATGAAGCCAATGATGGACCCTATGATCACAAACAGGATCAGCCACCACCAGGAAACCATGAAGCGGGACAGATTGACGATCATCTGGGTGAAGGCAGGCAGGTCTGCGCCAAAACCCTTGAACACATCCTCGAACTGCGGAACCACCCACACCAGCAGAATCCCGCTGACGATCAGTGCAACTGCTAGCACCATGGCTGGATAGAACATTGCCTTGCGGATCTTGCCCTTCAGTGCCTCGATGTTCTCTTTGTAGGTGGCGACGGTGTCCAGCACTGTCTCCAGTACACCGGCGCCTTCGCCTGCCTTGACCAGATTGCGGTAGAGCTCGTCGAACTGCACCGGATGTTTGCTGACAGCCTCGTACAGCGACGAGCCACCCTCGATATCGGTTCGGACTGAATCCACCATCTTCTTCATGCGCGGGTTCTTATGCCCGCTGGCGATGATGTCCAAGGCGCCAACAATCGGGACCCCTGACTTCATCATGGTGGCCATCTGCCGGCTGAAGAATGCAATGTCCTTTGGTGTGATCCTGCTGCCGGCGGCACCAAACAATGGTTTTGGCTTGGGCTTGACCATGCCGGGGTTGATACCCTGGCGGCGTAGCTCAGCTCTCAGCAGGCTCGCGTTTTTTGCGACCTGCTCGCCTTTCATCTTGACGCCCCGCTTGTCGGTCCCCATCCAGACAAACGGCTGCAGCTCCGTGGTGCTACGCGCCACGGGCTCCTTCTTGATCGCACTGCGACTGACAGACATATCGGCTCCCCAAGACCCACCATCCCCAGGCGGGCATCTAGCCGTTGATGGTAGCGGGTTCATGCCCGTCTGGGCAGTTGCCAGAGGGCCAATCATGCGAATTCGTGCCGGGTGCCGACCAAAGGTGACGCACTGCGTCACATTGCCGCGTCCATCGCAGATTCGTACTCCGGGGGTTCCCATCCGTGAAATAGCTGCCATCATGGGCGCGGGGAAATCCAGGGGGAGGCGTGCCGGGGTTGGCACGCAACCTGCGTTGATCCACCCGCAGGGCGCAGGACCCGCTCAGCTGGCCGCTGGCCAGACCGATCTTGTGCCCTGAAATCAACCACCACTATCTTGGGGATGTATCAAATGAAGAACCAGAAGGGCTTCACCCTTATCGAACTGATGATCGTCGTTGCGATCATCGCCATCCTGGCCGCCATCGCCCTGCCGATGTACCAGGACTACGTGGCCAAGTCGCAGGTCACCGCCGGTCTGGCCGAAATCACCCCGGGTAAGACGCAGTACGAAGTTGCCCTGAACGAAGGCAAGACTACGGTAGCCGACATTGCAGAGTTGGGCCTTAAGGATTCCGAACGTTGCACGATTACCCCGATCACTGCGCTGAGCGCTACCGGATCGATTGAGTGCACCCTGAAGGGGAACACCAAGATCAAGGGTAAGAAGATCAGCGTCAAGCGTGCCGACGACGGCACTTGGACCTGCAGCACTGATATCGCTTCGACCGAGACCAAGTACATTCCGACTGGCTGCACCGGCAAGACAGCCTAATCGTTCCTTCCTTGCCTAGAAGGAGGCCCCGCATGTCGGGGCCTCTTTTTTGATGCCATGGGGGGCTTATTCAAGGAACTACTGGGGAGTGTTCCATATGCGACAGGCTCAAGGTTTTTCGTTGATAGAGCTGCTCATTGTCGTGGCCATCATCGCAATCTTGGCCGCGATAGCTGTGCCGATGTATCAGGACTACACCGCCAAATCACAGTTAGCGGCGGCGTTTGCCGACATTCGACCAGGAAAAACGATGGTTGAAACTGTTGTTCAGGACAGTCGAGATAGCACTCTTGTCGATGCTGAGTATATTGGACTCAAAAGTTCTGCACGCTGTTCGGATGTCCACGCTGAGCTTGATGGCAACGGCGTTGCGAGTATCACTTGTACGCTTGTGGGCGGTCCGCAAGTAGCTAGCAAAGATCTTATTCTCCGCCGCGCAGCCGATGGCACCTGGACCTGCGACGGCAGCGCCTTCGAAGCGCGCTACCGACCAGTTGGCTGCTGATTCAGTTACGGACCGCCAATAGGATGTCGGCGGACCGTTGACGGGGCTATCATCCCCGGGGGAGTCAGGATCGTGCCTGCCGGGCAGAAGCGCCGGGCAGGGCCGTTGCTCATGGATTGGCGATGCCGTCGGCCGTTGGGGCGCGACAGGTTCTGCTACCCCGCGCTGCGCCTTCGGAGGGCGCACTGCACCGCCAGACCCATGAGCCAAGGATTCATATGACCGCCGTTACCACCGCCAATCTCGTCGGCATCACCGGGCTGGCCCGCCGCCTGGTCCAGGACGGCGCGCTGGATGAGGTCGCCGCCCGCGACGCCATGGCCAAGGCTACCGCTGCGCGCCAGCCGCTGCCAACCTGGTTCGCCCAGAACAAGGTGGTCGGCGCTGCCCAGCTCGCGGCCGCCAACGCGGTTGAGTTCGGCATGCCGCTGTTCGACGTGTCCACGTTCGACAGCAGCCAGAACGCGATGAGCCTGGTCAGCGAGGAGCTGCTGCGCAAGCACAACGTGCTGCCGCTGTTCAAACGCGGCGGCAAGTTGTTCGTCGGCACCAGCAACCCCACCCACTCGCTGGATGAGATCAAGTTCCACACCAATCTGGTGGTTGAACCGATCCTGGTAGACGAGGACCAGATCCGCCGCACGTTGGAGCAGTGGCATGCCAGCCACGACACCATGGGCGATGCGCTGGGTGGCGACGAGGACGGCATGGCCAACCTCGATGTTGGCGGTGGCGACGACGACATGGCCAGCACCGACAGCGGCATCGACGCCAAGGGCGACGATACCCCGGTGGTGAAGTTCGTAAACAAGGTGCTGGTCGATGCCATCCGCAAGGGCGCGTCGGACATCCACTTCGAGCCCTACGAAGACGACTACCGCGTCCGCCTGCGTATCGACGGCCTGCTGAAGATGGTCGCGCGCGCGCCGAACAAGCTCAACCAGCGCATTGCCGCGCGCCTGAAGGTGATGGCGCAGCTGGATATCGCCGAGAAGCGCGTGCCGCAGGATGGCCGTATCAAGCTCAACCTGTCCAAGACCCGGCAGATCGACTTCCGCGTCAGTACCCTGCCGACGCTGTTTGGTGAAAAGGTAGTGCTGCGTATCCTCGATGGCAGCGCGGCCAAGCTGGGCATCGACAAGTTGGGTTACGAGCCGGACCAGCAGAAGCTGTTCCTGGACGCGATCCACAAGCCTTACGGCATGGTGCTGGTGACCGGCCCGACCGGTTCGGGCAAGACGGTGTCGCTGTATACCGCGCTGGGCATCCTCAACGACGAGACCCGCAACATTTCCACCGCTGAAGATCCGGTGGAAATCCGTTTGCCCGGCGTCAACCAGGTGCAGCAGAACAACAAGCGCGGCATGACCTTTGCCGCCGCGCTGCGCTCGTTCCTGCGACAGGATCCGGACATCATCATGGTCGGCGAAATCCGCGACCTGGAAACCGCCGAGATCGCGATCAAGGCAGCGCAGACCGGCCATATGGTGCTGTCCACGCTGCATACCAACGACGCGCCGCAGACCATCGCGCGCCTGATGAACATGGGCATCGCGCCGTACAACATCACCAGCTCGGTGACGCTGGTGATCGCCCAGCGCCTGGCGCGCCGCCTATGCGGCAACTGCAAGCGCCCTGCAAAGCTACCGGAGCATGCGCTGCTGGCCGAGGGCTTCACCCAGGCGCAGCTGGATGCGGGCATCGAGCTGTATGAAGCCGTTGGCTGTGATGAATGCACCGAAGGCTACAAGGGCCGCACCGGCATCTACCAGGTGATGCCGATGACCGACGAGATCGCCACCATTGTGCTGGCGGGCGGTAACGCGCTGCAGATTGCCGAGGCCGCGCAGGCGATCGGTGTGCACGATCTGCGGCAGTCGGCGCTGAAGAAGGCGGCCGCGGGCGTGACCAGCCTGGCCGAGATCAACCGCGTCACCAAGGATTGATGCAGTAGATCCACGCCATGCGTGGATGGCGGTCAGCGTCCAGTAGATCCACGCCATGCGTGGATGCGCGGCGCATGAGGTTGCCGGCCAGCGGCCGGCACTACCTATTCCATCCCCAGCTTCTTCAGCTTGTAACGCAGCGCGCGGAAGGTGATGCCCAGCTGCGCGGCGGTACGGGTCTTGTTCCAGCGGTTCTCTTCCAGCGCACGCTGGATCGCACTGCGCTCAAGCTGCTCGATGTACGAGGGCAGGGCGGCGCTGCCGGGGTGCAGATCAACCACAGCTTCGGCATGGGCGGCACTGCCCGGTGAGCGCGGCGCGTGCTGAGGCAGGCGCAGGTCGTCGGCACCGATGCAGTCTTCCTCGGCCAGCGCCAGCGCGCGTTCCAGGATGTTCTCCAGCTCGCGCACATTTCCCGGGAAGCCATACTGGGCCAGCGCGTCCAGCGCCGAGGGCGCCAGCAGCGGGGTGGCGCGGCCATGGCTGCGGGCCAGCCGCGCCAGGATCGATGCGGCCAGCGCAGGCAGGTCCTGGCGGCGCTCGCGCAGCGGCGGCACACGTAGTTCGATGACGTTGATGCGGTAGTACAGGTCGTGGCGGAAACGCCCGTCTTCGACCAGCTCGGCCAGATCCTTGTGGGTGGCCGAGAGGATGCGCACGTCCACCGGTTCTTCGCTGGGCGCGCCAACCGCGCGCACCGATTTCTCCTGGATAGCACGCAGCAGCTTCACCTGCATCTGCAGCGGCAGCTCGGCCACTTCATCCAGGAACAGCGTGCCGCCGTGCGCGGCCTGGAACAGCCCCGGCTTGTCGGCGTGGGCGCCGGTGAAGCTGCCCTTGCGGTGGCCGAAGAACTCGCTCTCCATCAACTCGGTGGGGATGGCGCCACAGTTGACCGGCACGAACGGCCCGGCCGCGCGTGCACCCTGTGCGTGGATGGTGCGTGCGACCAGTTCCTTGCCCACCCCGGACTCGCCCAGGATGTAGACCGGCGCCTGGCTGCGCGCGACCTTGCCGATGGTGGCGCGCAGCACGTCCATGGCCGGCGATTCGCCGAGCAGGCGCGCCGCCTGTTCTGCAGCTGGGCCGGCAACGGGGCGTTCGCTGTTGTTGAGTTCCAGCGCATGTTTGACCAGGCCGCGCAGCACGGCGATGTCCACCGGCTTGCTGACGAAATCGAAGGCACCGGCTTTCAGCGCTTCCACGGCCAGGTCCATGCTGCCGAAGGCGGTGATCATCGCCACCGGCGTGCGCGGGTAATGCTGGGCGATCTCGCTGACCAGTTCGATGCCGTTGCCGTCGGGCAGGCGCATGTCGGTGATGCACAGGTCATAGGGATTGCTGGCCAGCAGCTCGCGGGCTTCGGCGAGGTTGGCGGCGGTGCTGATGCGCAGGCCCATGCGGCCGAGGGTCAACACCAGCAGTTCGCGGATATCGCGTTCGTCGTCGACGACCAGGGCGCTGCGGGTTTCGTTCATGGGTGGGAAAGATAGCCGAGGGGGTGGAATGCGACAAATGCTTGACGCACGGAATCAGTGTGGAAGCAGGGTGTGCGGGCCGGGCAGAACCAGGCGGAAGCAGGAGCCGCCGGCGGGGACGGGAATGTAATCCAGCCGCGCCTGGTTGGCCCGGCACAGTTCGCGGGCGATATACAGGCCCAGACCGGTGCCGTGCTCGGAGGTGGTGAAGAAGGGGCGGAACAGCTGCGCGGCGACGGTCTCGGGAATACCGGGGCCACGATCCATCACGTCGATCACCGCACTGCGTTCGTGCTGGGCCACGCGCAGCCGCACGCGCGCGGGTTGCTCGCCGATGCGGCCGTACTTCAGGGCGTTGTGCACCAGCACGGTCAGCACCTGGTACAGGTGTCGCGGGTCGACCTGGGCCGGCACCGAGGTGTCGTTGATGATCGGCTCGATGCTGTCCGTTTCCAGCGTCTGCCCCTGCTTGTACTCCAGCACGAAGCGGCGCACGAAGGCGGCGAGGTCGACGTTTTCCGGATTGGCGCGTTCGCGCCGGGCCAGGCCCAGCACGCTTTCAACGATGCCGTTGGTGCGTTGGCACTGCTGGTGGATGATCTGCAGCAGACGGCGGTCGCTCTCGTTGAAGCCGGTGCCTTCCTCGAGCAGCTGCACAGCGTAGTTGATGGCCGCCAGCGGGTTGCGGATTTCATGGGCGAGGCTGGCCGAGAAGCGCCCCATCGCCGACAGGGTGAGCGATTCGGCGCGCCGCGAGACCACGCTGGAATCATCCAGGAACACCAGCACCAGGTCGCTGCCGGCCAGCAGGCGGGCGAAGCGCGGTTGCACTTCCGGCTGGTCGGGGTTGAGCTGCAGTGGCATTTCATCCTGTGCCCAGCCGTTGCGCCACCGTTGCAGGCGTCGGGCAAGTTCGGGGGCGACGCTGGCCAGGTCGAGGCGGCCGGAATCGCTGTTGCCATCACTGTCGCCCAGCAGGATCGAGGCGGCTTCGTTGGCCAGGGTGATGCGGTTGTCGGCGTCCACCACGACCACGCCGGTACGCATGCGGCGGATGATCAGTTCGTTGATCTGGAACAGGTTGGCCACTTCGTCGCCGCGCTGGTTGGCCAACTGCTGGTTGCGGCGTGCGCGGTTGCCGACCTGGTAGCTGATGAAGGCCAGCGCCAGGTAACTGGTGGCGAACATCGCCAGTTCGGCCAGGGTGCGGGTGGGATCGCCGCCTTCCAGCACTTTCCACAGGTATTCGGCGGCCGTGGCGACGCTGGCGGCCAGCGCCAGCAGCAGGCCCCAGCTGAGCGGCAGCAGGGTGGCAGCGGCGGCGATGTTGAACAGCAGCGACATCGAGATGCCGGCGCTGGCGCCGGGCAGGGCATGTGCCAGCAGGCTGGCGGCAACGATGTCCAGCAGCACGCCGCCGACCACGATCTGCCGCAGCCAGCGCTCGTTGCGGCCGATCACCAGCCACAACAGCGACAGCAGCAGGTAAGCCGCGCCCACGCTGTTGGCCAGGCGAGGGTGGTGGGCTTCGCCGACCATGGCCGACAGCGGGCTGTACAGCAGGGCGGCGATGACCGAGGCGATCAGCACCCGGTACAGGGCAAAGAAATACAGCTCTCGCCGCGGTATCGATTCGATGCGGTCGATCAATGAAGCACTGGGTGACACGCCGGAACTCCCCTTCTGGCTGCCTGGAACTGGATCATGCCGGCGGTGGGCCGAACCTGCCCGACGTCCCCCGATCGTCGGATCTGCTCGCTGCCCGGTTGCCGGCACCGTGGGCTCGAATTTACGGGGCCAGTATAGGGCGCCTGCAGCGGGCTGGGCTGCGCAATCGGCCGCTGCCGGCCCGGGGGGCGTGGTCCAAGCCGTGCCGCAACTGCCTGAATGACCGTGGAAATCTGGCCGGTTCCGGCCTTTTGTCCATACTTCTTTGCGCCCCGGCGCTGGCTCGGCCACAATAGTGGGCCCGCCGCGGTCCATGCCGGCGCCCCGCCGGGGCCCTGAGGAATTGCGTGCGGTCGTTCCTATTCCCACGGTGACGCATGAATTTCCACGAATACCAGTCAAAACAACTGCTTGCCGAGTACGGCATCCCGGTCCCGGCCGGCAAGGTCGCTGCGACCCCGGACGAAGCTGTTGCCGCTGCCAACTCCCTGGGCCAGGGCCCCTGGATGGTCAAGGCGCAGATCCACGCTGGCGGCCGCGGCAAGGCTGGCGGCGTCAAGTTCTGCAAGACCACCGACGACGTGAAGGCCGCTGCGGCCAAGATGCTCGGCACCAAGATGGCCACCTACCAGACCGCTGGCGTTGAACTGCCGGTCAACCTGGTGCTGGTGACCACCGCTGGCGAGATCGTCAAGGAACTGTACCTGTCGGTGCTGGTTGACCGTGGCACCAAGACCATCACCTACATCGCTTCTTCGGAAGGCGGCGTGGAGATCGAGCAGGTCGCCGCTGAAACCCCGGAGCTGATCCACTCGCTGAACGTCGACTTCGTCGAAGGCGTGCAGGGTTACCACGGTCGTGATTTCGGCTTCAAGCTGGGCCTGACCGCCAAGCAGGCCGGCCAGTTCGCCAACATCATGGTGAACCTGTACCGCCTGTTCAACGAAAAGGACCTGGCGCTGGTTGAAATCAACCCGCTGGCCATCCTGGACGACGGCAACCTGTACGCGCTGGACGGCAAGTTCGACAGCGACGACAACGCCGCGTTCCGTCAGAAGGCGCTGGTCGCCATGCGCGACAAGACCCAGGAAGATCCGACCGAAGTGATCGCTTCGGAGCTGGACATCAACTACGTCACCATGGACGGCAACATCGGCTGCATGGTCAACGGCGCAGGCCTGGCCATGGCCACCATGGACGTCATCAAGCTCAACGGCGGCGAGCCGGCGAACTTCCTGGACGTGGGCGGCGGTGCCAACAAGCAGCGCGTCATTGAAGCATTCAAGCTGATCCTGTCCTCGGACAAGGTCGAAGGCATCTTCGTCAACATCTTCGGCGGCATCGTCCGCTGCGACATGATTGCCGAAGGCATCATCGCTGCTGTGAAGGAAGTGGGCGTCAAGGTTCCGGTCGTGGTGCGCCTGGAAGGCACCAACGTGGAAGAAGGCAAGCAGCTGCTGCGTGACAGCGGCATGGCCATCATCCCGGCCGACAACATCAACGACGGTGCCAAGAAGGTCGTCGAAGCTGTCAAGAACGCCGCCTGATCCGACACCGAAGGAAATCCAATGTCAGTTTTGATCAATAAGAACACCAAGGTGATCGTGCAGGGCTTCACCGGCCAGCAGGGCACCTTCCACGCCACTCAGATGATCGAGTACGGCACCCAGGTTGTTGGCGGCGTGACCCCGGGCAAGGGTGGCACCACCCATATTGACCTGCCGGTCTTCAACACCGTTGCCGACGCCGTGCAGAGCACCGGCGCCAACGCTTCGGTCATCTACGTGCCGCCGCCGTACGCAGCTGACGCGATCCTGGAAGCCGCTGCTGCCGGCATCAAGGTCATCGTCTGCATCACCGAAGGCATCCCGGTGCTGGACATGCTGCGCGTCAAGAACGTGCTGACCCGTTCGCATCCGGACACCGTGCTGATCGGGCCGAACTGCCCGGGCGTCATCACCCCGGGTGAGTGCAAGATCGGCATCATGCCGGGCCACATCCACAAGCCGGGCAAGATCGGCATCGTGTCGCGTTCGGGCACCCTGACCTATGAAGCGGTCAAGCAGACCACTGAAGTCGGCCTGGGCCAGTCCACCTGCATCGGCATCGGTGGTGACCCGATCAACGGCCTGAACTTCGTCGACTGCCTGAAGCTGTTCAACGAAGACCCGCAGACCGAAGGCATCATCATGGTCGGCGAAATCGGCGGCGACGCTGAAGAAGCCGGTGCCGAGTACATCAAGAACCACGTGAAGAAGCCGGTCGTCGGTTTCATCGCCGGTGCTTCGGCTCCGGCCGGCAAGCGCATGGGCCACGCCGGTGCGATCGCATCGGGCGGCAAGGGCACTGCCGAAGGCAAGTTTGCTGCAATGGAAGCTGCTGGCGTCGTCACCGTGCGTTCGCCGGGCGACCTGGGCGCTGCCATCGCCAAGCTGGTGAAATAAGATCGACTGCCTCCGGCAGACGATTCTGTAGAGCCGAGCCAACGCTCGGCTGCTTCAAACAGAAAGGCCGCCTCCGGGCGGCCTTTCTGCGTCTGGACATCGGCGACCCGCTGAACCCCATCCACGCATGGCGTGGATCTACTGAGCAGGGCCTGTCCACGGAGTGGGAGCGCCCGGCGCGCAGATGGCGCGGCGTTACAATGTGCCCATTGCAACCACAGGCTGGACCCTCATGGCTTCGATCCGCATCGCGATGGCGCAGTTCGACTTCCCGGTTGGCGATGTCGCCGGCAACACCGAGCGCATCATCGAGATGATCGGCCAGGCGCGCGACGAGTACGGCGCCGGGCTGGTGATGTTCCCCGAGCTGGCGGTCAGCGGCTATCCGCCGGAGGACCTGCTGCTGCGTCCGGGCTTCCTGTACGAGTGCGAGCAGGCGATGACCCGCATTGCCGCGGCGTGCCGTGGCATCACTGCTGTGGTCGGTTGGCCGCAGGCGGCCGGTGCGGTGGTCTACAACGCGGCCAGCGTGCTGCGTGATGGCCTGGTGGAGCAGACCTACCGCAAGCGCGAGCTGCCCAATTACGCGGTGTTCGACGAGCGCCGCTACTTCGATGTCGACCCGGACGGTGGCAGCTGCGTGTTCGAGGTTGATGGCATTCCGGTGGGCCTGCTGATCTGCGAAGACCTGTGGTTCGCCGAGCCGCTGGCCGATACGGTGCGTGCCGGTGCGCAGCTGGTGGTGGTGCCCAACGCTTCGCCCTACGAGCGCGGCAAGCATGCCCAGCGCGATGCGGTGCTGGCTGCACGTACCCGCGAAAGCGGCGCGGCCATCGCCTACCTCAACGTGGTGGGCGGCCAGGATGCCCTGGTGTTCGATGGTGCATCGGTGGTGGCCGACGGTGATGGCACGGTGCACCCCGCCGCCGCCGCCTTCGTCGACCAGTGGCTGGTGGTGGAGTACGACGGCGCTACGCGCCGCTTCATGCCGCACGTGTGGATGGACGACGGCGACGAAAGCATGGATGCGCTGGCCTGGCGCGCGGTGACCCGCGGCATCCAGGACTACTGCAGCAAGAACGGCTTCAAGAAGGTGTGGCTGGGTCTGTCCGGCGGCATTGACTCGGCGATCGTGCTGGCGATGGCGGTCGATGCGCTGGGCGCGGAGAACGTCACCGCCGTGCGCCTGCCCTCGCGCTATACCGCTGGCATGTCCAACGACCTGGCCGCCGAGCAGTGCGAAGCACTGGGCGTGAAGCTGGAGGCCGTTTCCATCGAGCCGGCATTCCAGGGCCTGATGCAGGCGCTGGCACCGATGTTCGAGGGCACCACGCCGGATGTGACCGAAGAGAACCTGCAGTCGCGCAGCCGTGGCGTGATCCTGATGGCGCTGGCCAATAAATTCGGCGGCCTGCTGCTGACCACCGGCAACAAGAGCGAGTACGCGGTGGGCTACGCCACGATCTATGGCGACATGTGTGGCGGCTACGCGCCGCTGAAGGATCTGTACAAGACCGAGGTGTTCGGCCTGTCCAAGTGGCGCAACACGGTGGGTGGCGCACCGGTGATCCCGCCGGCAGTGATCAGCCGCCCGCCCTCGGCCGAACTGCGCGAGAACCAGACCGACCAGGACTCGCTGCCGGCCTACGATGTGCTGGACGGCATCCTGTATCGCTACATCGACCAGGAGCAATCGCGCACGGAGATCGTCGCTGCCGGCTATGACCCAGCGGTGGTGGATCGTGTGCTGCGGCTGGTGCGCATCAGCGAGTGGAAGCGCCACCAGGCCGCGCCGGGCCCGAAGGTCTCGCGCCGCGCGTTCGGGCGTGAGCGCCGCTACCCGATCAGCAACGGCTACAAGAGCTGAGGGGCGGTCGCCGGGCATGGCCCGGCGCTACCAAACGATAGGTAGTGCCGGCCGCTGGCCGGCAACCGCGTGTACCGCCCATCCACGCATGGCGTGGATCTACTGGGCTTCGTTGAGCAGCTGTTCCAGGCCTGCGGTTTCAGCGGCCTCGTTGAAGGAGTCGTTGCCCAGCCGCGCACGAACGAATGCCAGGCCATCGGCCGCCGCGGCGTCGAGTGTGCCGCGATGGTCGACCGGGTATCGGCGGAATGCCACCGGTTCGGCGCGCAGGGCCAGGCCGACCGCATACAGCAGGGTGGTCAGATAGGGCACGTCGCGGTCCTGGCTGCCGTGGCCCAGCATCAGCGGCTGGCTGAAGCCCCGCCGTGGCACGCCCAGGTAGTCATGCAGCAGTGCCCAGATGCCCGGTACCGAGGTCAGCGGCGCGCTGAACATTTCTCCTGTGTTGGCGCCTTCCAGGGTGGCAGCCAATGGGCCGAGGCACTGCTGGCGTGCCAGCGCGACCCGAGCATGGCCTTCATCGCTGAGCACCTGCGCGATGCGCGGCTCCACCTGCAGCAGGCCATCGAGCAGGTAGGCGTGATAGGCGTTGACTGCACCGGGATTGGCTGTGCGGTTGTCGGGCTTCATGACCAGCGCGGTCAGTTCGACGGCCGTGGGCGTGCCGGTGGTGAAGCTGCCGCGGTACTGCAGCGAGGGCCCATAGGACGGTGCCAGATGGCCGGCAGTGAGCGCGGCGGCGCCGCCCTGCGAGTGGCCCACGGAGACCCAGCGCGGCGACAGCGTGGCAGTGCCGAGGAAATGGCGGCCGGCCTTGATGAGATCGATGGCGTTGCGCGCGGAGGTACGCACGTGCAGGTAGGCATGGTCACCCGGGCTGCCCAGGCCTTGGTAATCGGCGGCAACGACGGCATAGCCCTGTCCCAGGAACTGGTCGAGGAAGCGGCCGTCGCGCTCGGGCTGATAGGGGCCGGATACCGAAGGCGCGCAGTGGTCGGCGATGCCCTGGGTGCCGTGTGCCCAGGACACCACCGGCCAGCCACCTGCCGGCGCAGGCCCAGCGGGCAGGTAGACCAGCCCGGTGGCCTGGGCCAGGCCACCGTGATGATCGGGGGTGCGGTAGGCCAGCTTGTAGGCCTGGGCGGCCTTGGAGGGCACCCAGCTGGCGCGGTAGGGCGAGGCTGAGAGCAGGTCGCCCGGCTGCGCCGCGAGGGCGGCAACGGGGCTGGCGGCCAGAGCGAGCAGGGCCGTGACCAGCAGGGTCGGGCGGGGTCGGAACCGCAGGGACGATGAGGACATGTGGCGCTCCATGCAGGCCGGGATGGCCTTTGCGCCGCAGTCTGGAAGCTGCCCTTCGCGCTGACTGGGACGGACGTCGCAGCGATCGCGGATTCGGAGAATTCCTAGCGATGACGCCAGGCAAAAAAAGGCCCCTTGCGGGGCCTTTTTTCTTACTTCTTTTCCAGTCGCGCGTTGCGCTGGCCGGTGGCGGCGGACTTCTCGCCGGCAAACGGGTTCAGCTTGCGGATCATCCACGGGTACTTCGGCCACTTGCCTTCCAGCCACGGGTGGTCCGGCTGGTTCAGCTGCAGGACGCGGCGGGCGTCGTCGGCCAGGGTCTTGTTGCCCAGGTGGGTGTAGGAGTCAGCCAGTACCGCCACGGCATCGTTCTGGAACGCGCTCTGCGGGTAGGTTTCCAGCAGGTAGTTGGCGCGGCCGGCGGCCGAGACGTAGGCGCCACGGCGCATGTAGTACAGCGCGTTGTCGAGTTCGTGCTGGGCGAATACGTCACGCAGCACCAGCATGCGCTGGCGCGCATCGGCGGCATAGCGGCTGTTGGGGTAGCGGTCGACCACGATGTTGAAGTCTGAATACGCCTGGTGCGGCGTGGACAGATCGCGGCGGCTTGCGTCCAGCGACCATACGCGACGAAGGAAAACCGTATTGCGGTTGGAGTTGGCCAGGCCGCGCAGGTAGTACAGGTACGCGATGTTGCGGTGGGTCGGGTAGGTACGGATGAAGCGGTCGATGCTGGACACGGCGTCATCGTGCTTGCCGGCCTTGTACTGGGCATAGGCCGATTCGATCATCGCCTGCTCGGTGTACGGGCCGTAGGGATACTGCGCCACCAGACGGCGGAAGCTGGCTTCAGCGCCGCTCCAGTTGCCGCCTTGCATCAGCTTGTGGCTCTTTTCGTAGAGCTGTTCGACCGGGGTGCCTTCATCAGGGCGATCGCCCTTGGTGCCGCGGTTGCAGCCGGTGGCGACGATGACCAGCACCAGCAGAAGGGCGGTGAGGCGGACGGGCGCGGAGAGCAGGACGGAGCGTCGGATCATGGGGTCAATGCGGGACGCGGCTGGAATACGAAGGGTCGATGATAGCCTAGTGTCCTGTCCAGCGACTGAAACCGGCTCGCCGGGACCCCAAAATTTCAAAGATGCCCCCTGCCATGTCTGAACAACCCTCCGAATCGGCCCGCCAGGCCATTGTCCCCGACACCTCCGCCGGCCGTCGTTTCGACGCAGTCGTGGCCGAGCTGTTCCCCGAATACTCCCGCTCCCGCCTGACCGAGTGGATCAAGGCCGGCGACGTCCTGCTGGACGGCGCGCAGGCGCGCCCGCGCGATGCACTGCGCGGTGGCGAGGTGGTCACCCTGCAGGTGGTGCTGGAGACCCAGACCACCGCCGAGCCGGAAGACATCCCGCTGGACGTGCTGTTCGAGGACGAGCACCTGCTGGTGATCAACAAGCCGGTTGGTCTGGTCGTGCACCCCGGTGCCGGCAACCACAGCGGCACGCTGGTCAATGCGCTGCTGTACCGCGACCCGTCGGTGGCGGTGCTGCCGCGCGCGGGCATCGTGCATCGCCTGGACAAGGACACCAGCGGCGTGATGGTCGTGGCCCGCACGCTGGAAGCGCAGACCGCGCTGGTCGAACAGTTGGCCGCCCGTGACGTGCACCGCCAGTACCTGGCCGTGGTGATGGGCGCGCTGGTGGCCGGTGGTACGGCCGATGCGCCGATCGACCGTCACCCGCGCGACCGCCTGAAGATGGGCGTGCGCGAGGATGGCAAGGAAGCGGTGACCCATTACCGCCTGCGCGAGCGCTTCCGCGCGCATACCGCGCTGGAATGCCGCCTGGAAACCGGGCGCACCCACCAGATCCGCGTGCACATGGCGCACCTGCGTCATCCGATCGTGGGCGATCAGCTGTACGGCGGTGCGCTGAAGCTGCCCAAGGGTGCCAGCGACGAGCTGGTGGCCGCGCTGCGCGGCTTCAAGCGCCAGGCCCTGCATGCAGAGACCCTGGAATTCGTGCATCCGATCAGCGGTGAGCCGGTGCGCAATACCGCGCCGGCGCCGGCCGACATGCTGCACCTGATGAAGGTGCTGCGCGAAGACAGCGCTGCCTTCGCCGAGCGCGAGCGGAACCGCTGGTAATGACGACCGCGCTGCCGCTGCTGCAGGCCGATTGGCCGACGCCCCCGGGTGTGCATGCGCTGACCACGCGCCGGCACGGCGCAGGCGTCTCGCCGGAGCCGTTCGCCCAGTTCAACCTGGGCAACCGGCACGCGGCCGACGGTGACACGCCGGCCAATGTCGAGCACAACCGGCAGTTGCTGCAGCAGGGGCTGGCACTGCCGTCGGCGCCGCATTGGCTGCGCCAGGTGCACAGCAGCACCGTGCTGCGCTTTGGCGCGCCGCCGGTGGATGGAGCCAGCGAGCCGGTGGCTGATGCCGCGGTGACCTCGGTACCTGGCGTGGTGCTGGCGATCCTCACCGCAGACTGCCTGCCGGTGGTGTTCGCCGCCGTCGATGGCAGCGAGGTGGGCGCTGCCCATGCCGGTTGGCGCGGCCTGGCCGACGGCATGCTGGAGGCCACCGTGGCCGCCATGCAGACGCCGCCGGCACAGCTGCGCGCGTGGCTGGGCCCGGCAGCGGGGCCGGCCGATTACGAGATCGGCGAAGAGGTGTACCACGCCTTCGTCGGCCACGACGCGGCCGCTGCGGCGGCCTTCGTAGCGACCCGCCCCGGTCACTGGAAAGTGGACCTGTTCGCGCTGGCGCGACAGCGCCTGCAGGCGGCGGGCATGGAGCTGGGCAACATCCATGGCGGCACGGTCTCGACCATGGCCGATGCAGACCTGTACTCGCATCGCCGCGACCGCCGTACCGGACGGATGGCGACGCTGGTGTGGATGGACTGATGCGGAGCGATCGCGTTGCGGGGGCAGAACCTGGCGGCGTGATCGTCTTCGACGGCGTCTGCGCGCTGTGCAGCCGCTGGGTGCGTTTTCTGCTGCGGTTCGACCGGCAGGAGCACTTTCGCTTCGCGGCAATGCAGGGCGCGCAGGGCAGCGCGCTGTTGCGGGTGCACGGCCTGGACGCGCACGACCCGACCTCGTTCCTGCTGTTGGACGCGCAGGGCGCGTGGACCGATACCGATGCGATCCTGCGCGTTCTGCGGGCATTGGGCGGTGCTTGGCGCTTGGCGGCCGTGCTGCGCGTGCTGCCACGGCGCTGGCGCGATGGTGCGTACCGCGTGCTGGCGCGCAACCGCTATCGCTGGTTCGGGCGGCATGACGCCTGCTTCCTGCCGACGCCGGCACAGGCCGCGCGCTTCCTCGATTGATCGCCTGTTGTTGTAGAGCCGAGCCATGCTCGGCTGGCTTTTGTAGAGTCAAGCCATGCTCGATTGCTCCACTCGACTCCACGGAAGAGCCAGCCGAGCATGGCTCGGCTCTACAGGAGCGCTTGCCTCAGCCTTCCAGCGCCTCGAGGTAGCTGCGGCGCCAGTGGTTGATGTCGTACGTGCGCAGGTGTTCCATCATCGCGTGCCAGCGTTCCTGGCGCTTGCGCAGTGACATCGTCGCGGCGGTGGCGATGGCATCGGCCACACCATCCAGATCGTGCGGGTTGACCAGCAGTGCCTGCTTCAGTTCATCGGCGGCGCCGGCCAGCAGGGACAGCACCAGCACGCCCGGATCTTCCGGGTCCTGCGAGGCCACGTATTCCTTGGCGACCAGGTTCATGCCATCGCGCAACGGGGTGACCAGGCCGACAGCGGCGGCACGGTAGAAACCGGTCAGCGTGGCGTGGGTGAAGTTCTGGTTGACGTAGCGCAGCGGGGTCCAGTCGGGCTCGGCGTGGCCACCGTTGATGTGGCCGGCGATCTGCTCCAGCTGGCTGCGCAGTTGCCGGTACTCGGTGACATCGCCGCGCGAGACCGGCGCGATCTGCAGGTAGGTGAGCGAGCCGCGCTGGTCGGGATGGCGCTGCAGGTAGCGTTCGAAGCCAAGGAAACGCTCGGGCAGGCCCTTGGAGTAGTCCAGGCGGTCCACGCCGATGGCGAGCTGGCGGTCGCGCAGGCTGCTGCGCAGGTTCTTCACTGCCGCCTTGCTGGCGGCGGTGCTGGCCTGGCGGGCGATCAGCTCGGTGTCGATGCCGATCGGGAACGCCGCGGCGCGGAAGTGACGTCCACCGGGTGCTTCGAGGTTGCCGTTGTCAAGCACCCGACCGCCGCCGAACAGGCGCAGGTAGGTCTGGAAGCGATCGGCATCGCGCTGGGTCTGGAAGCCGACCAGGTCGTAGGCATACAGCGCCGAGAACAGCCGCAGATGGTCGGGCATCGCCTGCAGCAGATCGGCCGAGGGCATCGGGATGTGCAGGAAGAACCCGATGCGGCAGCCGATGCCGCGCTCGCGCAGCATCGCGCCGAGCGGAATCAGGTGGTAATCGTGGATCCAGACGATGTCGTCTTCGCGCAGCAGCGGCGCCAGCTTGTCGGCGAACAGCGCGTTGACCCTGTGGTAGGTCTCGCGGGTGCCGCGGTCGTAGTCGACCAGATCCAGGCGGAAGTGCAGCAGGGGCCACAGGGTGCGATTGGCGAAGCCGTTGTAGTAGCCGTCCACATCACGCTTGGCCAGGTCCATGGTGACGTACTGGATATCGCCGTCGCGCTGTTCGTGCAGCGCGCCACTGGCCTCGCGCACGCTCTTGCCGCTCCAGCCGAACCACAGCCCGCCGCGTTCCTTCAATGCCGCCAGCAGGCCGACAGCGAGGCCGCCGGCGCGGTTCTCGCCGGGGACGGCAACGCGGTTGGAAACAATGACAAGACGGCTCACGAGGCCTCCTGCCAGGACCGCGACAGGCGCATCGCTGCGGTGATCAGGCCGACATGCGAGTAGGTCTGCGGGAAGTTGCCCCAGGCTTCACCACCGTCGAAGGCCAGGTCCTCCGACAGCAGGCCCAGATGATTGCGTTGCTGCAACAGCGCTTCGAACATCTCGCGCGCTTCGTCCATGCGGCCGATCGCGGCGAGCGCATCGATGTACCAGAACGTGCAGATGGTGAAGCTGGTTTCCGGCTCGCCGAAATCATCCGGTGCGATGTAGCGGTACAGCGCGTTGCCATGCTTGAGGTCGCGGCCGATGGCCTCGACGGTGGCGACGAAGCGTGCGTCGTTGGCGTCGATGAAGCCGATGTCGGCCAGCAGCAGCAACGAGGCATCCAGGCGATGGCCATCGAAGGTATCGGTGAAGTGGCCGAGCTCCTCGCTCCAGGATTTTTCCATGATGCGTGCGTGGATGGTGTCGGCACGCTCGCGCCAGTACTGCGCGCGGTCATCACGCTTCAGGCGCACGGCGATCTTGCACAGGCGATCGCACGCCGCCCAGCACATCGCGCTGGTGTAGGTGTGCACTTCGGTGCGGCCGCGGAATTCCCACAGGCCGGCGTCGGGCACGTCGTGCAGGGCGAAGGCCTGCTCGCCCAGCGGTTCCAGCCGTGCGAAGGTATGGCTGTCACCGGGATCCTGCAGGCGGCGGTCGAAGAACAGCTGGGTGGAGGCCAGCACCACGCTGCCGTATACATCGTGCTGGCGCTGCACCCAGGCCAGGTTGCCGCGCCGCACCGGGCCCATGCCGCGGTAACCGGACAGGCTGGGTACTTCATCCTCATCCAGCTTGGCTTCGAAGCCGATGCCATACAGCGGCTGCAGGGTGCCGTCGGTGGTGGCCAGGTTGAAGATGTAACCGAGGAACTGCTCCATCGTGCGGGTGGCGCCCAGACGGTTCAGCGCGCGCACCACGAAGGCGGCGTCGCGCAGCCAGCAGTAGCGGTAGTCCCAGTTGCGCACGCTGCCGGGCGCCTCCGGAATCGAGGTGGTCATCGCCGCGATTATCGCGCCACTGTCCTCGTACTGGCAGAGCTTGAGGGTGATCGCACTGCGGATCACCGCGTCCTGCCATTCCAGCGGAATGGACAGGTAACGCACCCATTCGCGCCAGTAGTCGCGGGTGCGCTGGAAGGCTTCCTGCACGTAGCCGCTGATGGAGCGGTTGAGCGATTCATCCACCCCCAGGATCAGGTGGATGGGGTGGTTGAGCACGAACGGCAGGCCATCACGCACGAAGCGCACAGGAACGTCGGTGGTCAGGCGCAGCACATGCTCGGGCAGGATCCAGCGCACATGGTTGCTGCCCCAGGTGGACTCGGGCACGCGTGCGCCCCAGTCGGCCAGGGGACGCGCGCGGATCACGATACGCGGGCTGCCGGACAGCGGACGCACCTGGCGGATCAGGCTGACTGGCCGGTAGAAACGATCGTTCTGGCGCCAGCGCGGGGCGAAATCGAGGATTTCCAGCGCGCCGCCATGCGCATCGCGCAGCACGGTGCGCAGGATCGCGGTGTTGGTGAGGTACTCCTGTTCGCTGTCGGCGAAGTCCTCCAGCTCGATGGCGAAGTCGCCGCCGGTCTGCTGGTTGGGGCTGAGCAGGGCACAGAAGGTCGGGTCGCCGTCGAAGGTCGGCAGGCAACTCCAGACAACACGGGCGTGTTTGTCGACCAGGGCGCCGAAGCTGCCGTTGCCGACCACGCCCAGATCAAGATCGGGTTGGGTCATCACGCGGTACATCTCGGTTGCGGCCGTGGGGGCCGGGGTCAATACGCATTCTCACGCAGCCAGGCGTGCACGCTGCGTATGTCGGGCAGCGCGAACACCGCCGCGCTGGGTTCACGTTCGCCGATCAGCACGCTCCAGCCGTGCAGGCCGTTGGCCGCATCGAAGCCGAATTCATCGGTCAGGTCATCACCGAGGAACACCGGCAGACGACCACGGAACGGCAGGTACTGCATCAGCCGACGTACGGCCCGGCCCTTGTTGGTAGCCACCGGAACGAATTCAACGACATGGTCGCCCGGCTGCAGGCGGTAGCTGGCACGGCCGCGGATGTGGCGGTCGGCGAAGGCACGCACGTCGTTGGCTGCATGCGGTGCACCACGCCAGTGCAGGGCCAGGCCTACGCCCTTGTTCTCGACCAGTACGCCGGGGTGGCCATGGGCGAAACGCATGGCTTGTTGATGAAGGGCATGCAGCCAGTCGGCGGTGTCGTCGCCATGCTCATCGCGTATGACGTGCCCGTCCTGTGCACGCAGCTCGTGGCCATGCAGGCCCGCGGCGGGAAGCTTGAGTGGCGCGAACAACTGGTCCAGCTGTTCAAGCGGGCGACCACTGACCAGTGCCACGGCACCTTCCAGTCGATCACTGATGCGGCCGATGGCTTCACGCACATCGGGGAGAAGCTGCACGGCGTCGGGGCGTGCAGCGAATTCGATCAGGGTGCCGTCCACATCGAGGAACAACGCGCAGGCGTCGTCCAGCAATGGAGGTGGCGGACGCAGGGGGAGCGGTTCAGCCATGGCGACCACCATGCCAGCGCCAGCGTGTACGTGGGGTCGAGGTCAGGCTACGGCTGTGGTTCGTGCCGGCTGTGCGGACCAACGGTCCGCACCCACCCAAGGCAATCACACCCAGAGCAATCAGAACGTGTAACGCACGCGCCCGTAGTAATACGCACCGTTGCTGCCGATCGGCGACAGCACGTCGTAGGGCAGGTTGCCGAAGTAGTGGATGTCCTCGTTGGAGCGATCCGGGTAGTTGTCGGTCAGGTTCTGCCCACCGATGGCCACGCTCCACTGCGGCGTGATGCGGTACTCCACTTCCGCATCCAGCTGCCACTCGGCCTGGTAGGTCTGGCGCGGAATGTAGCCATCACCGAAGTTGAATACGCGGGTCGCGCTGCCGTAGCGGTTCACCCGGCTGCTCAGCGACCAGCGGTCGTTGCTCCAGCTGGCCGCGAAACTGCCACGGGTGCGCGGTGTGGCATCGGTCAGCGTATTGGTCTCTTCGATGCCGAACAGTACGTAGTCCGGGTCGAGTGCCTGCAATTGCGCGGGCGTGGCCAATACGTTCTTCAATGTGGTCTTGGTGTAGGCGTAGGTGCCGGTCAGCAGCAGCTGGCCATCGCCCAGCGACTGCCGCCAGTTGCTCACCAGCTCGGCACCGCGGGTGCGCGTGTCGGCGGCGTTGACGAAGAAGCTGGCGCTCTGCAGGCCGCTGACGCCGTAGTTGGCGGCCACGTAGTCGGTCAGCGCATCGCCGGTGATGCTCTCCGACAGTGCGATGCGGTCATCGATGTCGATCTGGAAGAAGTCCAGTGACAGGTCGAAGTGCTCGCCGATGCGGCTGGTGAAGCCGAGCGAGGTGTTCAGCGACTTCTCCGGCTTCAGGTCCTGCGCGCCCAGGCCACGGGCGATGGGGTTGTTGACCGACAGCAGGCGGCCCTGCACCAGCTGGCCACCGGCGTTGTAGCCGGTGGAGGTGGATTCGTAGCCGATCTGCGCCAGCGACGGTGCGCGGAAATTGTTGGAGATCGCGCCGCGCAGGGCGAATGCAGGGGTGAACTCGTAGCGCAGGCCGAGCTTGCCGGTCAGTTCGCCGCCGAAGTCATCGCTGTGCTCGTAGCGCGCGGCCAGATCGGTGGAGAATTTCTCGCCGAACTGACTGGACAGGCTGGCGTAGGCGCTGGCCACATCACGCGACAGGGTGGCCGCGTCCTGCGGGGTCAGGCCGCCGCCCGCCTGCGAGCCGGTCGGACGATCGGTGTAGAGGCCGGCGGCGTAGCTGGCCGGGTCGCCTGGACGCGTCTGGTAGCGCTCGTGGCGGGCTTCCGCGCCCAGGCCCAGGGTGTGGCTGATGCTGTCGGACTGGGAGAACACGCGGCTCAGATCGAAGTTGCCAACGGTCTGCGCGTACTCGTAGTCGGCGGTCTTGAAGCGGGTCGGGCTGGTCGGGCCCAGCGAGGCGTTCAGCGAATCACGCAGGCGGTAGGTGAAGTCGTTCTGGCCGTAATCCAGGCTGCCGTCGTAAGCCCATTCGCCCCACTGCCCGCGCACGCCGGCCACCGCCTGCACGTCGCGGTTCTCGCCTTCGGAGATCGGCCGGTAGCCATTGGGATAGACCTGCTTCCAGTTGGCATCGCCGTCGGGGTAGCGGAAGTAGTTCGCGCCTTCGGTGTCACGCTGGTTGAACGTGCCGAACGCATAGAACGTCGCGGTCTTGCCGACCGGAATCTCGGTGTTCAGCCACAGGTTGATGTCCTTGCTGGCGCCATCACCGAGCACGTAGTTGCGCTTGCCCTGCAGGGCAAGATTGGCCTCGGTCTGGTCCCACGGCGGAATCTGGTCGAAGCCGGCGCGGTTGGTGCCGTTGCGCTTCTTGTACTCCAGGCCCACGCGCAGGAAGCCGCCGTCCTCGCCCAGCGAGGTGCCGACCTTGGCGCTGATGTTGCCGGTCTGGCCATCGGTGAGGGTGCGGCCGATCGGCTTGAGATCGGTGTGGTTGGCGCCGTAGCTGGCTTCGATCTCGCCACCGTCGCCACCGTTGTCGAGGATCACGTTGATCACGCCGGCCACCGCATCGGAGCCGTACAGCGCACCCGCACCATCACGCAGCACTTCGATGCGCTTGATGGCGCTGACCGGGATCGAATTGAAGTCGACCGGGGTGGTGCCCTTGCCGATCTTGCTGTCGGTGTTGACCAGCGCGGTGTGGTGGCGGCGCTTGCCGTTGATCAGCACCAGCACCTGGTCCGGCGACAGTCCGCGCAGCTGCGCGGCGCGCACGTGGTCGGCGCCGCCCGAGTTGGACTGGCGCGGGAAGTTGAACGAGGGCAGCAGGGCCTGCAGGGCGCTGCCGAGCTCGCCATTGACCACGCCGGCCTTGCGGATGTCCTCGGCGGTCAGCACGTCCACCGGCGAAGTGGATTCAAGCACGGTGCGGTCGGCGGCGCGGGTGCCGGTGACGATCACCGTGTCCAGGTTGGTGGCGGCGTCCTGGGCCGAAGCCAGGGCGGGGGACAGGGCGAGCGCGATGGCGAGGCCGAGCGGCGACGCGGACAGGCGGGGGGACATGCGGACTCC